>DASRSD010000057.1 GCA_035656635.1 Pirellulales bacterium | reverse complement strand
CTGTTGTTGATTGGCCGAGACGAGGCGGTGGTAAGTGTAATCGAGCTGATCAAACGGCTCGATCAACCGGTTAATCCGGCGGCGCTATTCCAGGTGTTTCCGCTCAAGCACGCCTCGGCAACCGCGGCGCAGCAAACCGTTAGTTCGTTTTTTGCTTTGCGGGGTGGATTAGGCGGCCAGGCCTCGGTCGTGGCCGATTACCGAACGAATTCGCTCATTGTGCAAGCTAGTCCGCGCGATTTGCAAGAAGTGGAAGCGTTGCTCAAGAAGCTGGACACCAACAGCAGTCCGGCAGTGAACGAGTTGCGCATTTTCCCATTGAAGAATTCGGTGGCCGAAGAATTGGCGCAGGTGTTGGAAACGGCAATTGCTGGTCCACAGACTCAAGGCGCGGGCAACCGCGGCCAACAGAATGGCGCCCAGCAAGGATTTCCCGGCGCTGCTCAAGGAGGCGCTGGCGGCGGTTTCGGTGGCGCTGGCGCGGGCGGTTTTGGCGCTGGCGGCGCTGGTGGATTCGGCGGAGCGGGCGGTTTTGGAGGAGCGAATGCTCCCGGCGGCGGCGCTGGCGGCGCGAATGCTGCCGGCGCACAAGGGGGCCAAAACCAGCAACAAAACCAGCAGGCAAACCAAGCGCATTCCACGGTATTGCACTTTGAGACCATCGACGCCCAGGGTCGGCAGATATTTAATTCCGGAATTTTGAGCGACGTGCACATTACAGCGGATTCTCGGGCTAATACGCTGCTTGTATCGGCTCCGGCGGAAAGCATGGAACTGATTGCCGCCCTGATTCGGCAGTTGGATCAAATGCCTTCGTCGGAATCGCAGATTAAGGTATTTGAAATCAAAAATGGCGATGCCGTGAACTTGATTCAAATGCTGGAAACGCTATTCGGCCAAACCGTGCGAACCACAACCAGCACGGCCGGCGGCGGCGCTGGCGGCGCGAACCAAGGCGGCGCGGTCGAGGTGGAAAACATTCTGATTCCTGTGAGGTTTTCCGCGGACGAGCGGACCAACAGCATTATTGCCTCGGGTTCGGCGAGCGATTTGGCCGTGGTGGAAGCGATTCTGTTGCGATTAGACGAAAGCGACGTGCGGCTCCGCAAAACAACCATTTACCGGCTGAAAAACGTGTACGCCGGAAACGTGGCAACTTCGATCCAGCAGTTTTTAACGCAGCAGCGAACTTTAAACCAGGAGTTCCAGCAGCAAGGCGCCACCAATCCGTTTTCGGAGATCGATCAGGAAGTGATTGTGGTGGCCGAACCGACCAGCAACAGCCTCATTATCAGCGCCACGCCGCGGTACTACGACGAAATTATGAAGGTCGTCGAGCAAATCGATAAGCGCCCGCCGATGGTCATGATTCAAGTGCTGATCGCCGAAGTCACGCTCAACAACACCGACGAATTTGGCGTGGAACTGGGGTTGCAGGATTCGGTGCTCTTTGATCGTAGCTTAGTGGGAGCGACGAACTTTATTACGCGCAGCATTACCACAACGCTCCCCAATGGCACTCAGACAACAACCGACGTGGTTGTTGGTGCGGATAATAATCCTGGTTTCAATTTCAATAATACCAATGCTCTGGGAAACAGTGCCAGCGATGCTGCTTTGGCCAATCCGGGAGCGGTTGGCAGCCAAGGCATCTCAAATTTAGGTGTGGGTCGCGTCAATAACCAGTTGGGTTATGGCGGACTGGTGCTATCCGCCAGTAGCGACAGCGTGAGCGCGTTGCTCCGAGCCCTTTCGGAATGCCGACGGACCGACGTGCTCAGCCGTCCGCAGATTATGACGCTCGACAATCAACCCGCTTTCCTGCAGGTGGGGCAACAGGTTCCGCGCGTGACCAACTCCTCGGTTACGGCCACCGGCACAATCAATACAGTGACTTTGGATAACGTGGGCATCATCCTCCAAGTGCAGCCACGCGTGAGTCCGGACAATTTGATTGTGATGTCGATCGATGCCGAAAAATCAGAATTGGGTCCAGAAGATCAAGGCATACCCATTTCGATTAACACGAACGGGCAAGTGATTCGTTCGCCGTTTTACAACACGACGCTCGCGCAAACCACAGTGCAGGCAGTCGAAGGACAAACGATTGTGCTGGCGGGGCTGATCACCAGCAGCAAAAGCCAAGACCATCGCCGGGTACCCTACCTGTCGAACATTCCGATTTTGGGCAACTTGTTCCGTTACGACCTGGTGGCGCAACAGCGCACCGAATTGCTGATTGTCCTTACGCCACACGTGGTGCGCAACGAAGACGATGCGGACCGCATCAAGCAGGCGGAAGCCGCCCGCATGAGCTGGTGCTTGGGCGACGTGATCAAGATGAATGGCCCCTCCGGCCTGCGAACTCGCAAGGATGAATTCAGCGATAGCGAAACCACCGTGATTTACCCGACGCTGCATCCGGATGGCACTCCGATGGGCGCGGAACTACCTAAAAACGGCAATGAAGAGTTGCCGGCGCCGTCGCTGAACCCGATCAAGCCGAAAACGCCGCCGCAACCAACGCCGGCCAAAAATCCGCCGGATCAATCCAGCTAACCGTTAGCGTGCAAAACCCGGGCAATCAACGTTTGAGGGTGATATGAGGAAGCATCGCGAATTAATTGGGAACATCGCTCTGTGGATGATTCCGCTGGCGGCGGCGGTATTGCCCGGCTGCGCCACGGAATTTGATTTGAGCAAGGGCATTCCATGGGAAGTTGGAAAAGAAGGCAAATTCGAAACGCCCATGCAGGTAGTCGCCTTCTGGTCCGACGGCGTGCAAACGCCCGCTGAAAAACCCAAGGGAGTCCGCGGCTTCGGCGGCCGATTGTACTTCTACGGCAAAGATCCCAACAAACCGGTGAAAGTGAAGGGCACGTTGGTGGTCTATGCATTCGACGAAACCAATCGGGACCCCAAGAATGTCATTCCCGATAAAAAATACGTGTTCACGCCGGACCAATTCCAAAAGAAATACAGTAAAAGCTCCCTGGGCGATTCCTATAGCATTTGGCTCCCCTGGGATGAAGTTGGCGGAATGCAAAAACAAGTCAGCCTGGTGGTGCGATTCACTGGCGAGAAAGGCGAAATGATTACCAGCGATGAGGCGCACCAGATTTTACCGGGTGAAGTGCCTGACAAACCCACGAATACCGCCGATAAAAATGCCGTCACCATTGCGAACCAGGTGGTTGCCCTGCAGCCGGTGCCGCAAATTCCCTTGGGAGCGGCCGCGCCGGTTCAATCGGGCGTGCAACAGGTCAGTTACCAACAACCGGTTGGCAGCAGCCAGCCGCAAACGTTCAGCGTCATGCAAACTTCGACGGGCGCATCGGCTTCGCAAAATGCGATGTCGGGAATTGCCAGTCAGACCGCGCCGATAGATGTTTCAGTAGCGTCGCCGGAACCGGGCATGAAGACCACAACCATCACTGTGCCGACCGTGCCGCGCCCGCATTCGACGGCTCAAGGTTTTTCCAGCCCCTCAGCCAGCGTCCCCTACGGCGCCGGCGGCTACAACGCCGGGGTGCAACCTCAAATGGCTGTACCCAATCAGGTTCCAGTGCCCTACCGGATCCCGGTGCAGAACCAAGGCGCCGTGCCGATGCAATCGACAATGCAATTTCCCGGGTACAATCAAGGGCAAAGGTTTGCGCCCCCCTTCCAGAATGGAATTATGCCGAACAATGCCGCAAGCATTACGGCGCGGGGAGTGCCGGGAGCGCCGAGCTCGGCGCCGACGAATGGCTTGCCGGCTGCGAGCGGACTTCCGATGGCAAACGCAGATCGTTTCGGATTTGATAGACCCCGGGTTCTAGGAGCGCCAATTGCGCGGCTAGATCCCGATCGTGCTCAGTTGCTACAGTCCCGCGGAGAACCGCAGTCGAACCTTCCATCTGCACCGCAATCGGCCCCTGTGCAGTAATGCCGCGCGATTTTGTAAGCTCGGTAGTAAGCTTCTGACCGAGTTGCGAATTGGCGGGAGCGGGGTAGTTAAACCCGACGGTGTAATTCATGGGCACTTGCAGCGTCGCACCGCCGCGCTGATTATTTCCGCCCCCCCCCATATTCTGATTCGTGCGGTTACGGTTGTTTTGCATTCCGTATTGGCCCATCCCGCCATTCATGCCGCCTCCCAGACCACCGTACTGACCATTTTGTCCGGTCATGGTTTGTTGCAGCGCACCAACAAAGCTGCCGAGCTGAGTGGGATCGTTGCCAACGAACGATTGGGTTCTTAGCCGACCGGCGCCTGTTCCTACATTGGTCAAATTGTTAAAACCCATACCCTGCCCGGACCCAATGCCGGAACTTCCTCCGGTTGGTCCTCCAAAGCCGTTGGAGCCACCCATTAAGCCTGCTCCCCCGCCCAGGGTTCGTTGTCCGAATGCGCCACTGGAACCGGTGCCACCCATACCGCCCCCCATGCCGCCCGTGCTGCCTCCAAAACCGCCACCCATTGAGGCCCCACCCATTCCGCCACCGTATTGGGCATACACAGTGCCGCCGGTCAGCATGCAGCTGACGATGGCCAGCAATCCGAATTGGTGAGCAAGTTTGTTCATCACAAGAATTATATATCGTTTCTGTGGCGCTTCACAATGGTGCTTGCATTCGGCGTTCGTAAAAGGTCGCCCAATGCATTCTTTGCGAATGAAGCCCGACGCCATTTTCTGAGCATTCATGTAAAACTCCACCGAGGAACAAGCAATTTATGCGCCATATTCTCCGTATTCGGCACAATTGTAGGCTTTAGCTCGCCGGATTGCGGCGCAGGTTTATAAGAGCCCGGGCCTTTTATTCCACTATTCCACGTTTTTGTCCGAAGGTTCGGCATCGTCCAATTGGACCGGTGTTCCGTCGCGGAGGTTATCTCCATAGTGGACTTGCACCTGCTTGCCGTCCATGGCGAATACCGCATCGCGAACGCCAATTTTCATTACCTTGCATTTCACGTCGCCGACATTGAATTCTTGACCTTCATGCAACTGCATCAATTGGCCGGTCGTTTTCACTAAGACCCAAACCAGCGATTGATCGTCTTGCTCGGTCACGCCGGTTACGGTCGTGAACTTGGCAACATCGACCGCCGGCGGAGTCCGCTGGCGCGGCCCTTCGGTGCGCTGCTGCCGCGGAACATATTCGGAGAACAAACTCCGGTCATCGATCACCTTTTCATAAGCCTTGGCGTCGCCCAGGGCCAAACGATCCAACTTTTCCGTGGCGAGCCTGTCTTTCCGATCAGCTCCGGGCATGAGCAGCGCTTCGATGTTAATAGTTACGTCCAGCGCTTTGCCGTCAACGTGCGGCTTGATGGAGAGCTGACGAATTTTGTGAAGTTGGTTCGAGGCATAAAAGCGGTACAGAAAATCGACCACTTCCTTCATCGAAATATCGGCGTCGGCTTTGATTTCGAAGGCGTATTTCTCAAAGCTGTTGTTGTGGCCGACCGTCGATTGTGGCTGCACCGTGGCCGATTGCAGTTGAACATCGTCGACAAGTTTCAGCAGCCAGCCTTCATACAGCGACGGAGCAATTTTGTCGTCGCTAGGGAGTGAACGCTTTTCCCATTGCTTGAATTTCCGTTGTGCGCGATTGCCGGCATCAATTTTGGTTTGATCATCGTCGATCGTTTTATTCCATCTGGCGATTTGCATTTCACGGTCGTTAAATTTGCCGGCGATCGTATCGTAGACGTAATACAACGCGAACAGGACTGCCAGCCCTCCGATGCACATCGCCAAAGTTTTTTCGCGCGGGTTCATGGCTTGCCGGCCTCCGTATTCTTGGGAGGCTCGCTGGCCGGGGCGGAGGCCGCCTTTTCTGTCGCTTTCTCTGCAGTGGTAGCCGCTTTTTCTGCGGGTGCTTTTTCTGCCGGCGGCTTGTCTGCGGCGGGCGCGAGTTTGTCTGCAGGGGGCGCGGATTTGTCCGCGGTAGTTGTTTTCGCCGCGGGCCCTCCGGCCGGAGCTTTGGCCGGCGTGCCGGCCATAGGATTAATGCGGATGTCGGTCTTGACGGTCCAGGGGTACCCTTTGTGCGAATTGTCGTTGTCTTCAAATTTTGGCGTCACATCATGCTGGTCGTCCCGTAGGGATTGCGGCAAATGCTCCACGACGTTTGTATCGCGAGCCCGCCCTTCCAAGTGCATGTTGCTGGTATTCTTCTGGTAGTCGTTGGGCGTGTTAATGGAAGTGAGCATGTATTCCTGAGGCGGCGGAGCCTTCGTCGCCAGCCGCGCTAACTCATCCAGCCAGTTCACATCGCCTCCCATCCACTTTTCCACTTCGCCGGCCTTCGCAACAAGCTCGTCGGCGTGCTTGACGTCGGTCTTCATCTTATTTGCCTGGTCCGTCAACTGCTCAATGTCGCTGTCCATGCCGCTAAGCTTGAGCCAAATCCATAATCCGCCTAGCAGCACTACCGCCGCTGCGGCAGCGCCGGCAATGGTCCATTCCCTTCTTCGGCTGGGCTCCTCGGGCCTACGGCGCGGGTTGAGAAAATCGATGGTGTCGATTCCCGGCTGGTCCTCGTCCAGCAACATGCCAACCAGCGGGGCAAAACGACTGGGGTGTTCCGGCATGGTTCGCCGTAAATCACCGTCTAACGTGCAGCAGGTCAGCGGATTGAACACCTCGGTCG
The DNA here is from genome assembly GCA_035656635.1 of Pirellulales bacterium. NCBI lineage: Bacteria > Pseudomonadati > Planctomycetota > Planctomycetia > Pirellulales > Pirellulales bacterium. The sequence goes on along the minus strand of DASRSD010000057.1, from coordinate 27,727 downwards.
GCAATTCCAGCTCGCGTCCAATTTCACGCGCTAATACGCCTTGCGTAGAACTTTCGCCGCACAAAAACACTTCTTCAATGTGTTGGCCGTGAAAGCGCGCGTGCACCGCGGCAATGGTGCGCCGAATTTCCGGCAATAGGGCGCGAAGCGGGTCGGCTTGGAAAGCCTCCACGGGCAATCGCGCCGTGCGCATGAAGATTACGGAATCGCCCACAAGCACCGTCAAATCTGCTTCTTGCGAGAGCAGATCGACCAGCAACCGCAGCTTGCCGGCTTGGCCGGGCCGAGCGCGCGATAATAACGAAGCGGCCGCGCAAGGCCTTAATATCAGGCGGGTGGGAGTCAGATTGGCGGCTTCGCACGTAATATGGATTTCGCCCATCAGTTCCGGCGAGATGGCAGCGGCCAAAACGGTCAACGCTTCGCCCGATTCACCTGGCAACGGGATGAAATCCAGCGGCCAATCGTCCGTGAGCGTGTTAAATTCGCGCTCGGCCTGAAAGCGCACCAACTCCGGAAGCTCTTCCGGCGGCGCCGGCGGCAGAGTGAGATTTTTCAATTCGATGTTTGCCCGGCCCACCGCCACCAAGGTTTTGCCGTGACGAATGCCGCGCACGGCCAAGGCCTCGCTGATGCGACGCCCGATGGCGCCCAAATCGTGCTCGCCACTCATGGACAGCGGACCCGACGTTTCCGGCGCTGGCATTCCCGGCGGTCGCAGAATGCCGGGCAGCGAAACCGAAAACGCTTGCTCCAGCACGACGCTGCCACGGCGCACCTCGGCCACGGCCACACGAGCCTCGGCATCGTCCCATTCCAGTGCAAGCAGTTGAGCCATGGTGAAAACGTTTCGGGTTATTGAGTTGCTCCGACGCCGAGCGTGTCGAGCGGGAATCCGCGACCCAAATGGGTCATATCTCTCCAGAATACTATGCGGGGAAGGCCGGTTGTACCTGTACCGGTAGAACTGCTGGAATTGCTGGCGGTGCTGCTGGCCGAACTCCCGCTGCTGCTTCCACTTGTGCTTTGCGAACCGGTGCTGGAAGAATTGGAATTACTGCTTCCTGTGGAGGAAGAACTACTGGCAGTTGAGCTGGAAGAAGAGCCACTGGCAGCCTGGCTGGTGTTGCTGGGCGTGGCGTCGATAATGACTTCAGCGCGGCTGGAGGTTCCGCCTTCGTCGAAATATCCGACAATTTGCGCACTGTAAACGCTTCCGCCGGCGGTGATGTACGGCATGATCGATTTCATTTCCGTAAGCGTGACAATGCCGTCGGTATATAGCCACGTTTCGGAGCGCTGTTCTGGATGATCGCCAGTATTTTCGGGTTCACGCTGCGCCAGGATTTGATCGATCATGTCGCTGGTCATGCCGGGAATGCCTAAGAGCAAAGTCCGCGGCGCTTGGTTGATGTTGATGCGGCCGGGGAACGATTGCGCGGAGCTGGTGGTTACGTGATCGGCCAATTCGGGCAAGTATTCCGCAGCTTCCGAGGGCTCGGCCGTAAACGGGCAGCTTAGAGTAACGGTTGTCGTTCCCCCGTTGGCACTAGCGGCGTTGTTTGTGCCGCCACCTGTTTTTGGAACTTGAACCTTCGCGTCGATCAAATCCAGTATGCTGTTGATGTTGGCTTTTGGTTGTGCCTTGGAAAGATCGCCCAGGTCAATGTCGCTGGGAGAAACTTCGGGTCCATTGCTGCCGGTTCCACCGGCGCGGCCGGTCCGGCCGGTTCCACCAGTGCGTCCCGTCTTTCCTCCGCCGAACTGTCCTTGACCACCGCCCCCACCTTTTCCGCCGCCGAAACCGCCTCGGCCCCCACCCTTGCCGCCAGGGCCTCCTTTGCCGCCGCCCTGCCCTTGCCCGCCTTTACCGCCGCCAAAACCACCTTTTCCACCGCCCGCGCCACCAGTGCCTCGTCCACCACCGCCGGCGGCACCCCCACCACCTCCACCCCCACCACCTCCAGCGCCTCCAGCGCCTCCGCCACCAGCGCCACGGCCACCAGCTGCTCCACCACCTCCGCCAGCCGCTCCGCCACCGCCCGCTGCGCCTCCCCCAGTTTGGAAAAACACAAACTGAAACGGCGACGAGCGTTGATTTAACGTCGCCGGAGGCGTTTGTCCTTGACCAGTGGGCGGGGTGCCGCCGCTGGGCGAATTTCCACCGCCGGATCCGCTGGAACCGGAGGTGGGTTGAGTACCGCCGTATATCCGGTAGGCGAGAATAAAGTTGACCCAGTCATCGTCAAAGTAAGTCGTCAAATTGTCGTGCAACTCCTGCAAATTCTTGTCGTTCAAATTGATTTTTGGAGTGCCATCGGGCTGAACGTTGGCCTCTTTGCCGTGCAGCGTTAGATATGCCGCCCAGCCACGGTTCATTTCCGGATCGGCCCCATAACCTTCGGCCAATGTGGCATTGGCCTGTTCATTGGCATCAATGATTCCATTGCGATTGGCATCCGCGCCAAACAGCAACTGCGGCGTAACGCCTCGAACTAGCAGCAGCTCTTCGATCGTGTCGAGCGGGCCGTTTTTCGGTGCGTAGGGAGGGCTTAGCGCCGCATAATAATCACTTTCGGCGCCGTTTTCGCGCGGGTCATCGTCCGGATCGAGCCAATCCAAAATTGCGTCGGCAATGTTTTCGTCCATGCCTGGCAATGTCATCAGCAATTGACTTCCGACGCCGGGGTTCTGCTTATCCATTTGCACCAGCGCGTTGATGTTTAGCTTGGCCGATTCGTTTTCCAAACCGTAACGCACGCCGGTAACGGTTCCGCTTTCGATTTTCGGAGCCACGATGCTGAACCGGCCGCGGCCGCGCGAAGTGCCGTCGTCCATTACCAGCACGCTTTGAAATTGTGCGGCATTATCGTAGCAGCCGCCCGCCTGTGTGATGGTGTCGGAAGTTTGCGACAAATAGTTGCGCAAAAAATCGGCTGCCGATTGCACCAAAGCCCGGGCCTGGGCCTGACGGCCATCAATCCGCGCGGCCTGATGTTCGGTGAGCATCAATTCAGTAAAGCTGTATGCTGCCAGGCTCAATACCGCCACCACAACCAACACAATTACCAACACCAGCGCGCTTCGTTCTGGATGAAGAGCAACTTGCGAATGAACTTTGCGGTGTGCAGCTTGTGCCGCTGCCCCGCGGCGTGCAGTGAATTTTCCGATTGGACGTTTCATGGAAGCGGTTCTCCTTTACGGCCCTTGCGAGCCGCCTGTTCCCGTACTACTGCCGGTCGAGGAGCTGGAGCTTGAACTACCACTGGAACCCGACGATTGGCCTCCGCTGCCGGGCAATTGAATGGAATCGCAGGCCGGAAGGCGTACGACGGTGGTGAACACGCTGTCGGGATCTTGGGCGGCGGCATCGGAAATCGACGCGTACTGCGGCGGCGTGTAATCGGCTTGTCCAAGATGCGAAGGGTCGGCGATAATCATCGAAATTCGAATGGCCTGCGGCAGTCCGCCGTTTTGGGTTGTATCCCAAGAGGTATCCCACTCGGCGCCGTCAAAGTACAAAAACTCTAGCGCTAAAACCTCCGGTGCAACAATGGTTGCGCCTTCGAGCGTCGATTGCCCGTTTAAATTAGCAAATTCCCAAAAGGCATGGTCCATTTCTGCGCGAACTAAGCCGGAGCCGTCCACCGGACTGTTACTGGAAGAAATGACTTGCGAGACCGGGGCCGTGGAACCAGCCAGAAAATAAGTGATCGTTCGCACGTCGCTGGGAGGCACCGAAGAATTGCCGTTGCCGCTAGTGTCGGTGGGCGCGTATTCGTCAATTCGGGGCAGACGCCCGACATCGACGATTAATCCATATTGATCTCCGACCAGGCCGGCGATGGTTTGCGTCGTTGAACTGCTGCTGCCGGAGCTGGAGCTGCTTCCCGAACTGCTTGAGGCACTTCCGCTGCTGCTGTTTCCGGAGGATGAGCTGCTGCCTCCCTTGCTGCTGGTGCTGCCTTTGCTTCCTGTATTTCCTGTGGTGCTTGTGGTGCTGGTAGTCCCCGTGGTGCTGCCATCCGATTGGCTTCCCGACGAGGTGGAATTGTTGGTTTTGGGATAAGTCATCATTCCACTGGAATCGAACGGCTCGTAGCGGATCGTGGCGCGGACGTCGCTTGTGATTTTGGTCATAATGGCGCGGGCCAATTGATCGCGCTCCGTCTTGGTTCGGCCGGTATCAACCAACCGCAGGGTTCCTCTGACCGCTGCTGCTACTAACCCAATGACCACCACGCTCAATCCCAGTGCCAGAAGCACTTCCAGTAACGTGAAGCCGCCGGCCCGTTTCGGCATCACGCGAAAAGCGAATGCTCGTGGGCTAACCCGTGGAGATTTGCAGCGGCATTTCATATTTAGCCACCCGTGCCGGTGCCGCTGGTCGAGCCGGTACCCGTGGAAGAGCTGGTATCTGTCGTATCGTTCGATTCCGAAGCTATGTTTGGATCAATCATCCAGCGCCACAGAGTGAATTGCACGGTGTGCTGATCGGGCGGAACATCTTTCGAGACGGTAATTTGCAGATTCAGCAAACCAGGTTGGTCGGATTCGCTGGAAATTGAGTACAGCCAGCGCGGGTCGTCATCGCACGTGCCGGAACTGCCGCTGGGAGAAATCGCGCCGGCCACCACTTGTTCCTCGATTCCTTCGCACAGCATTTTGGCCCGGGTAAAATCGCGCGCAGATTGGGCATTTGCTAATCCGCTGCGAATTAATTCGCCCAATGTGGCAACCGCGCCGGCTAAAATTGCCAACGACAAAATGACTTCCAGCAGCGTGAAGCCATCGCGCGGGCGGCCGGGGGTGGAAGAGGGCCTTTTCATTGCGCGGGCTCCCCACTGAAAACGTCGCTCATGCGGGCGACGCCGGTCAGGCCGCGGAGCGAAACGGAAATTCGGCCTCCATACTGATTGCCGATGGTCACTGTCGCTTCGGATGTTGTTCCGTCGGGATAGAACAGAATTGGCGGCGTGGTGGTGGAGGAGCCGTCACCGGAAATTTCACTTTCGGAAACTGCGGCGCGCGCATCCAGTACACGATTTCCTTCGATAAATGCATATCCGTCGGGCAATTGATAGTTACAACCCCCGCCGCTGTCATTAGACGACATTGTCGACGTGGCTGTCGCAGAAGCTGCGCCTGCTGCTGGCGTTATCGTTACGGAAGATGTAGATGCGGAATTGTCGTCGCTTTCGGTAGCTTCCGTGCCGTCCTGCAAAGCGCTAACCGTGTATTGGGGCGTTTGCGGCTCAAAGCGAAAGACTTGCGCAACGCCGTTCGTCATTGCTTGAATTCGTGCATGCCCAAACGCCGCCTGAATTTGTTCCGCGGCGCCTTTTAGCCGGCTGCTTTCGTAAGCCCGAGTAATCGTCGGCCACGCCAGGGCAACAAACGCCACCAACACCGACAGCACCAGCATCAATTCGATGAGTGTGAAACCGCCACGGCGGCGACCAACTGCCGGGTTAGTCGTTGTAAATGTCATCTTGCGTGCCAGCCTGGCCGTCGGGACCCCAAGAGAAAATGTCAACTCGGTCGGGATGCCGCCCCCCGGGAAATTGAATTTGGTACGGGTTGTTCCATGGATCCAACGGAATCTCTTTATCCAAGTACGGTCCGGCCCATTCGCTGGCTTTGGCGCCGCCCGGATTGGTGAACAGCATTTCCAGGCTGTTGGGATAGCTGCCCATATCCAGGGCAAAGCGGTCGCACTCCTTGGAAATGGTATCGACCTGCACTTTCGCCGCATTACGATCGGCCTTTGCTTTTGCTCCGATGATGTTAGTCACCGCGATGGAACCAATGATTACGAGAATCACCAGCACCAACAACACTTCGATCAAGGTAAATGCCGCCCGATCTTGGCGGCGTGCGCCCGTGGCACTCATTGTCTTAGCTCCCATGAAAATTGATGGATGATTGGATAACCCGTGATGGGTGTACTTGTTGGTAGTGAAACTTGCCAAACCGTCTAATCATTAAACCCCGGAAACCGGGACTGTGCGCTTGAATTTGGGCAAAATGTTTGGCAATTCGGGTTCGAGTTTACAGTTCGATTTTACATCGTGGTGCTCATCTTTAGCACTGGCATCAGCAGCGCGATGACCACCAATAAGACCATTCCGGCCATCACCAACAGCATGAGAGGCTCTAACAGCCGGACGATCAAATCCAACCGCCGAAAAGTGCGTTTTTCCAGCGAATCGGAAATATTGGTCAACACGCCTTCCAGGGTGTTCGATTCCTCGGCCACGGCAATCATTTCCACGACTTCTGGCGGAAAATAACCGCTGGCCCCCAAGGGCTTAGCCAGCGATTGCCCGGCGGAAATGTTCTCGGCAGCTTCCTTGATGGCAGCCTCCAACACCCGATTGCCGGCGGCAGCACTGGAAATTTCCAGCGACCGCAAAATCGGCACGCCATTGTGCAATAACGTACCCAATACCCGGCAAAAGCGTGCCACGGCCAAATTTTGGAAAATTCGGCCGATGCCTGGCAAGCGCAATTTCAGTCGATCGCTCCAAATACGGCCGGCCTCGGTCGACAATCGCTTTCGAACGAAGGCGCCTACGCCGACAAACACGATCAGCACTAACCAGCCCCAATGCCCCAGAGTATGACTAACCCAGAGCAAAATATCCGTCAACGCCGGCAGTTCTCCTCGGTCGCGCAAGCGTGCAAACAACGTCTCGAATCTAGGGACGAAGAACACCACTAACACCAACACGACGGCCACGCCCACCACCGCCAAAAACGCCGGGTAGGCCAGCGCGCCGCTGGTGCGGCTTTTCAAATCTTGCTGCTGCTCAGTAAATTGTGCCACGCGTGCCAACGCATCTTCCAGAAATCCGCCTTCGGCTCCTGCCCGAACCATGCTAATGGCCATTTCGCTAAAAGCGCGAGAGTTGGCTTGCATGGCGTCGGCAATGTTGGTGCCATCTTCGACGGCGGAATATACCTCGGCCATCACTTCCTTCAGGGCCGCTTGCGAACTCTGATTTTTTACCACTTCCAGCGCTCGCAACAGCGGCACCCCGCTGCGAAGCAAATCGGCCAATTGTGCGTAAACCACCGCCATCACTTGCGGCCTGACTTTACGCCCCCGCCGCACTTGTGCAACTGCAGCTCCCGCCTGTGCGTCTTTTACTTCCAGGGGAAACAGCGATTGTTTGCCAAGCGTCGCCACCACATCGCGGCGGCTGGGCGCCGTGAGCAGACCGCTCACTTTCTTTCCGGTGGTATCGCGGGCAATGTACGCAAAATCAGGCATTGAACTTGGCGGGTTAGCAATCAGAAAGGATCATTTAGGAAGTTTGCATGTCACTCACAGACTTAACACCGCGGAGCACTTAATGCATCGCGGAAAATGTCGTGATGTCTCCCTTCGTAGCGGTCGCTACTTCATCAATGCTGGTGCGGCCTGCAAGCACTTTTCGCCAGCCGTCGCGCCGTAGCGAAATCATTCCGTCCTCCACCGCGGCTTTGGTAATTTCCCACGTGCTGGAACGATCGTGGGCCAATTGGCGAATTCTGTTAGTGGTAATCAGCAATTCGTAAATACCCATTCGACCGGCATAACCAAAGTTTCGGCAGGCCCGGCAGCCGCGTGCGCGATATAACTTCCCGCCGATTTCTTTCAGTTTGTCTCGCGGAAAGTCAGAAGGCAAATCGGTTTCGGTGGGCACAAACGCCTCCTTGCATTGGGAGCACAGCCGGCGCACCAATCGTTGCGCCATCACTCCTTCGACGGTGCTGGCCACAAGAAATGGCTCGACCCCCATGTCGATCATACGGGTGTAAGCCCCGGCGGCATCGTTGGTGTGCAAGGTGCTAAATACCAAGTGCCCCGTAAGCGATGCTTGAATGGCGTTTTCCGCGGTTTCCTGGTCGCGAATTTCGCCTACCAGGACAATATCTGGGTCATGCCGCAAAATGCTTCTTAGCGAGGCAGCGAAGGTTAACCCAATTTTGGTGTGCACCTGAATTTGGTTGATGCCCTCGAGCTGATATTCGACGGGATCTTCGGTGGTGATGATTTTTGTGTCGTCGCTGCGGATTTCCAACAGGGCGCTATACAGGGTGGTCGTCTTTCCGGAGCCGGTCGGACCGGTTACCAAGACGATTCCATGCGGCAAGGCGATTAACTCTTGGAATTTTTTGTATAAATCATCTTCCATGCCCAACTTTTGCAGCTTGAACTCCATGGCGCCTTTGTCGAGGATACGCATCACGATGCCCTCGCCGTGAATCATGGGAATCACGGAAACGCGGACGTCGATTTCTCGACCGCGCACGCGGAGCTTAATGCGACCATCTTGCGGCAATCGCTTCTCGGCAATGTTCAGCCGTGCCATAATCTTCAAGCGGCTAAGAATCGCCGCTTGAAAGCGCGTTATTTCCGGCGGCACCGGCTGCGGATGCAACAAGCCGTCGATGCGATAACGAATCCACAGGCCATGCGCCTGCGGTTCAATGTGCACGTCGCTGGCTTTGGTTTCGATGGCTTCCAGCAGAATTTCGTTGACCAGCCGAATGACGCTGGCCTCCTGCGCCATTTCGGAAAGCTCGGAGCCATCGGTTTCAATTTCGCCCAACAGCTCCACGTTGTCGTCGCTTTGCGAAACCAAGCTGCTGACGGTTTCGCTCCCCACCCCCAAATGTGTTTTGATGAGCTTCGCAATCTCGGTGCGGCTGGCCAGCACGGGAACGACCGTTAAGCCGGTCGACGCGCTGAGTTCGTCCAGTGGGTACAAATCGAAGGGATCGGCCGTGGCGACTACAAGACTGCCGTTCTCGCGGCGCACCGGAAACAGCGCCTGGCGATGAAGCAGCTTGGGAGGGAAATCTTTCAGCAGCGACAAGTCGATTTGCGTTTCCGCCAAATCGATATAATCCAAGCCCACCTCAGCGCCCAGCGCCTTCAGCACTGCTTCCTCCGTGCAATAGCCCATTTGCACGGCCAACTGCTCTAACTGTGTGCCATTGTTTTGCGCAGCGCGAACCTCCGCCAGTTGGCGATCCGTAAGTAATCCGCGACGAACGAGAATATCAGCAGCATCCATGAATGGGCGGGTGACCGAAATGTGTGTGGGAGGGGAGGGACGAATCAGGAGGGACCAGCACAATGCAACTTGCCTGCCCCCAAACTTTTATTATACCCAGTCGGCCTTGGATTCAGTTTCAAGACCCAGAGCGCCAAAATCAGCGGTTTCGATGACGAAAATAATAGGCAGATAAATCCAGCGCCGCCCAGATGCGAAACAGCCAAGCGTGGCTTGACCATTTTCGCATCTTGGGCGGCGAGGTGATAGTCCTATCTTTTCGTTTCTGTGGATTTGCTTTCGTCAGCGTCTGGCAGCCGACAAAATAAAGCAAAATCGGCTTGTATCAGGCGTCCGGCTGACCGTTGCCTTTGGCGCCATTATTACCACCTCCGTTGCCGCCATTGCGATTACGGCGACCGCCACCATTATTGCCGCCACCCATGCCACCGCGGAGGAGCGACGGATCGAGATCGAATTTGGTGCCTTCCATCTTCGTAAACTGATCTTTTTGGTCAGAAGTTAAAATTGCCATGGCCTTGTCGGTTTGTTCAGTCCGCAATTTGTTCATGGCATCTTGATCAGGCCGTCCACCGCCGCCGCCACCGCCGAACAAATCGCGGCGCTTTTGTTGATATTCGGTGTTCAGATCGGTCAACTGCTTTTTCTGATCGTCGGTTAATTGCAGCTTTTCGGCCACCTTGGTTTCGGTCAGAGCTTGGGAGCCTTGCAGTTGCAACAAGATTTGATCCAACCGCTCTTGTTGATTGGGCAGCAGAATTTCGGCGACTTTCTTGGCTTGGTCGTCGCGGGTTTGCTGCATTTGTTCTTGTGTGGGTCGGTTGCCGCCGCCACCGCCACCACCAAGGGCCTGGCGAGCATCGTCGGCTAACTTGGTAACCTGTGACTTCTGGTCGTCAGATGAAGCGAGTTCTTTTTGAACGGGCTCAATTTGCAACAAGCGGAGGGGGGTAACTCCAAACCCGCCGCCGCCAAAACCTCCGCGACGTCCACCTCCGCCTTGGCCTTGGGCCAGGGCCTGCGCCACCGTAGCGCACACCGCTACTGCTACGCAAACTTTCAACAAATGAATGCTAGTTCTCATGACGATAACTCCTCCACAGGGTATTGGGAAAACCTCTCGCGACATTAATCCGCTGGATTGTTCATTGCTGGTCCCTCCGCAGCGACCAGATTTCTGTGCCTCTTCGCTGCGCGCATCTCCAGCCGCCCACCTACACGGCGGGCAACCACTTAAACCCCAAACCGCCTAATTAGGTTCCGTGGGCCAGCCACGATTTTTACCCTGATTCGGGGCAATTTACCAGAACCTAAAACACCGTTAGGTGGTTTCATGTTCTGGAGTTACAATCGAACTACGATGACACGTTCTAACCAATTACTAACAGTTTTCGTAATCGCTGCCATGGTTGGGGCGGCAAGATATGCTTTTTGCCAGGAATCCGGGGATTCCGGCGGGGACAATCGTGGTGGCCGGGGAGGCCGTTCTGCCCAACGCGATGAAGGGGGAGACACCGGACAAGGCGGGGGCTTTGGACGTCGAGGGGGCCGCGGCGGGGGCGGATTTAACGGCGGAGGCTTCGGCGGGGGTGGGTTTGGAGGCGGAGGGTTTGGCGGAGGCGGTTTTGGTGGTGGAGGGTTTGGTGGCGCGGCCCCGGCAGATGGAACGGGCGGCGGTGGATTTGGTCGGCGTGGTGGAGGCGGGGGTGGATTTCCAGGCGGTGGAGGATTTGGCGGCGGAGGCTTTGGCGGGGGTGGCTTTGGCGGAGGGGGCTTTCCAGGCGGAGGCGGCTTCGGAGGTGGTGGATTCGGCGGGGGCGGCGGCATGAATAATGTCACGGATATGCTCCGTCGCCTTGATGCCAACGGCAATGGAATCCTCGAACCGAGTGAACTCAACGATCGAGCTCGAGTCATGCTGCAACGTGCTGGCCTAAGCACCGACGCGCCAGTTTCCATTGAAAAAGTAACGGCAGCCTTCGAACAAATGCGCAATCAAGGGGGAGGCGGACGGTTCAATCGGGGCGGCGATGAGGGGCGCAATCCCGGCGGCATTGCGAATTCCGACGAGACCTCTCGCGATAGCAAAAAAGAAGATTCAACACCCCCGCTGGTTCCGCCGTTTGGCGAAACAGCTGGCGACACGTCGCCCACGGTGCCCGGATTCGGCGAAGAATTGGCCATGGTGACCGCATCGTTTACCGGCGATGGCAAGGCCGCCTCTGCGACCAGCAGCGGGACTGCAAGTAGCACGTCCAGCACCGGTTCGTCGAGTGGCTCTAATCCACAAGCGGAAGACGCCAAAATTCGCGGCTATGCGACCAGCATGATGAAGCAGTACGATAAAAACAGCAACGGCGTGCTGGAAAAAGAGGAATGGTCGCAGAATTCGATGATTAGCGGCAACCCCGCCCGTTACGATAAAAACGGCGATGGCAAAATTACCCTCGATGAATTAGTTGACGGATTAAAAAATTGGAATCGTCCCGACGAAAGCAATTCCGCGGCATCCGCGGCGAACAATCGTGGTTCAAGTGCCGCAGCGCCGAGCGATGCGGGGGGCGGAAACCCAGGTGGTCGCGGGTACGGAAGACGACAAGATACCGGCGGCCGGTCCGCCAGTTCCGGCACAGGCAAACATTTCTTGACGCCGAAAGAGCGCCTCCCTGATGGACTGCCCGACTGGTTTGCGGCCGATGATGTCAAGGGAGACGGACAAGTAACCATGTCCGAATTCGCCTCGACTTGGACCGAAGCAAAGCTGGCCGAATTTGCCAAATACGACCTGAACGGCGACGGGGTAATCACCCCGGACGAAGTTCTTAAAGTATCACCGCCGAAGAAGTAGTTCGGCCGGCCCGCGCATTTGGTTTCTACCGGCTGAGCGTAAGCGAGATTGTATTCGTCGCGGATAGAGTGCGCATTCGATGTAACACAGTCGGCTAATTGGCGCCGCCTCCGCCCCCTCGTTGACCACCGCCGCCTCCGCGGCCAAAACCACCGCCCCCTTGGCCTCCTCCACCGCCTCGGCCAAAGCCGCCGCCACCACCACCGCCACCACGACCGAATCCGCCGCCGCCTTGACCTTGACCACCGAAGCCGCCAAATCCGCCGGGCGCGCCGAAACCGCCAACTCCGCCAGGAAAACCGCCAAGCCCGCCGAATTGCTGGCGTCCTCCAAATCCGTTTGTGCCGGGGACTTGTCCGGCCGCAGGATTATTGTTGTTTGCCGTGCGCGAGGTCGAAGACGTGCTGGAAGTCGTGGAAGAAGTACTGGTGTGTGCTTGATCGCCCAGCACAGAAAGTAGCATTGTTTTCATCGATTCCGGGTTGGTGGCTTTCAGCGTAACTAAGCGTGTGGTTTCGCGATCTTCTTCCGAAGGTTGATCCAGTTCCTTCACGAGCTTTTCGACTTCGATGTACAGCGAGTCGGGCGCGTCTACCAATAGGCGATTGTTGCGCTGGTCAACGCTAATGCTCATTTTCGATTGTTCATCTTGCTGCCCATTCTGGCCGCCGTTCCGGCCACCGCGGCCACCGCGCATGGCGGTAATAAAATCTTGCGGAGTGATTTGCCTGTTCTGCCCAGCGGCTCCGTTGAGGCGGTCGGCATAAAGTTCTTTGAGGTTCGTGGCAATTGCGTCGGCGGAAGTGTTGTAAACCTGAATCATCCGTGGCCGAGTAACTAGCGACACATCTTCCGGACTATCGGGTTGATCGAGTACGTGGAGAAGTTGCTCGATGGTATCGAGATCGGTCGGACTGGCCTGAACAATTAAGGCGTTGAGCCGCGTGTCGGGCACAATATCGACTGGGCCGCCGGTGCCGCGCGCCCCGCTGACCATTCCAGCCGGCGCGGGATTGCTGCCCTCTCCATCGCCGCCCAGCAAGCCGCCGATTAATCCGCCGCCAAAGCCGCCAATTGCTCGAGAAGCAAAATCTCCGACCAAATTTCCGCCCGCGTTCCCGCCCGAGATGGTGCCGCCGCCGAAAATTTGTCCCAACAATTCCGCCGCCACAGACGCATGAGTGTGCTTCAAATAAAACACGGTGTACTCACGCTGTCCTTGAAATTGTTTGCTGACAAGCGCGGAGAGCAGTTTTTCGAAATCGTTCAGAGCGTCTTTGTCTTCTGAGGCAATCATCACCCCGCTGGCGCCCACCACAATGACAATGGGGGCTCCCGGGACACTGGCTTTGTCGCTGTCTTTGAGTTTAAGCGTGGAGCTTTGTCCTGCGCCAGTTTGATCTTTGTTTTCTTCTCCCTGAGGAATAGTTGTTTTTGAGGGCGCTTCTTTGGCTTCCATTTTTGGAGTTGAAGAGCCAGGCGGTGTGGTTGCCGGAGTAGTTTTCGTCGTGGGGGCTGCTGCTGGAGCAGATGTGCTCGTAGGCGGCGTCTTTACATCGCCCGTGGGCTTGGCTTCTTCCGTGTAATCGACGAATTGCAAATGGGCCGTTTTGATGCGCGTGGTGCGATCGTGTGGAACGATGATCGATTTCTGATTTTCAAAGTTATCTGGTTTTGTGGTTTTATGATGATCCCCTTCACTTCCATTCAATGGGGCGACACTACTAGGACGGACCGGGGAAATGGGTGTCTGTGAGGCCGCTTCGCTGGCCTTTGGATTGGGAATATTCAAAGAAGATGAAGCGGGCGGTTCCTCGTTCGCCGGCGATTGCGAAGGACGGCGCTCGTCGATAATGCCCCCGGGCGACAACCCCGATCCACTATTAGTGCTGGGGCGAACTTCCGGATAGCCGCCGCTGGGGGTAATGACGTGAATGGAATTTACATGCGTCGCCGGCCAAAGCTGCTGCAACTGCTCCAATGCTGCGCGGCCCTGGCGGCCGGAAAGCTGGAGCATACGAATATTGCCACGATCCGTAGCGCCGCCAATATCTGTTTCGGGCCCTTCCATTTTGACGACCATCGCTTTGATTTGGGCCACTTGAGCATCGGTGCCGCGCACCAGGAGGCGCCGCAGTGTTGTTTCCGCTTCCACCTTCGGGGCGTTGGCAGCCAATTTTTCGTCGCCGCCGGAGAACAGCCGATTGATGGCCACGACAGCCTTTTCAGGATCCAACTCTCGAAGTTGAATGACATCGACTTTCTGCCCCTCATTTTGCATTTGATTGAGCGTCGCGCGAATTGTGGCGTGTTCGCTGGGGCGCGCTAATACCAACAAGGTGCCCGTGTCCGGCACCTGGCTTAGCCGCACGTCGGGATGACCGGCCAAAAGTGTTTGCATGACCGCCATCGCCAGCTTGGGATCGATCGACGTAATGGGATACACTTCAAACTGCAATTGCTCGTCGGCGTAGGCTTCTGTTCCTTTTCCAGGAACATCCAACATTTTGATAATATCGGCAAAACGATCGATCATTTCCGGCCGGCCGCTGGCAAGAATGCGCTTACCGCCGGGCTCCAACATGATCCGCAAGGAGCCGGAAGCGTTTGCGTTTTGGTCGGCAGGAATATTCAGCAACTGCTTGGCGATGGTAAGCACGTCCGTGGGAGTCGCGTAATGCGTTTCGAAGTGCCGCAACCCGTCGCTATTGAGGAATTCCGGATTTTCGCTGCGATCGAGAATTTGTTTCATGGTGCGCAGCTTGCCGCCCGTATCGGTCACTAACAATTCGTGGGCTTGCGTTAAGGGGACAATGGTTCCCTGAAATGCGCCTTGAGAGCTGCGCAAGGGATTAATGATTTGCGTTGCTTCATCCACGCTGAGCTTATTGATTGGAAAAGCCACGCAAACTAATTCGTATTTGCCCCGCTGTGGCAATTCGTCCGGCGTAATCATGGGGACGACATTGGGCGGAATGCCGTCTTTCAGATTGACGACCATCAGCATGCGGTCGCGGCGGACCAGCGTGAAATCGCGAGTAAGCAAAACGCTGTTAAGAACGTCGATTGCATCTTGAATGCTGTACCCGCGGTCATCTTGGTAGTTGAATGTGCCGGGCGGAGGTTGATCCATTACCAGCGACAGATCAGCTTTTTCGGCAAACAGCTCCAGGACGTCTTTCCACGGTGCATAGCGGAAATTGAAGAGGATTTCACCTTTTTCGGTCCGTTTCAAACCGCCGGCTGATTTTCCCGAGGGCTTGCTGGCATTGGTTGCAGACGCACTTGAGTTGGCCGGTGCAGCGGAATTCGAGGAGGTGGCTGGCGATGCGGCCACTGCGCTTCCCGATTTAGCTGCTGAGGTCGTGTCCGATTTGGGCTCCGTTGCAGCGACGCCGGCGGCTTTCGCTGAGCCATCGTTTACCTTTGTGTCGCTTTCCATTGGTTTGCCAATGTCCGCGCTAGCGCCTCCCACCAGCAATTCCCACTGCGTGTGCTGTTCCGGAGTAATCACATCGGCCAGAGCACGCTCGTAATAGGCAGTTACCGCTTTGCGCTGTTGCGGGGTGGCGCGAGCAAGCTGCTTTTCGCGGTCTTTCATAATCTCGGCAATTTTGGCTTGCTCGTCCGCAGTAAGTTGCAGCTGTTTGGCAATATTTGAATCGGCCAGGGAAGCCAAGCCATCGTGCGCTAATCGAAGTTGTTGCAGCTTTTTTTGTTGATCGCTTGTGAGCAGTTTCAGTCCCATTTGTTCCGATGCCTCACGAAAGGCCGTCAGCTTAGCGACACGTTCGTCGTTCGGAAGATCTTTAATTTGTTGCGACAACTCCAAGGCGTCATCTTCACGCTGCTTAATCAAGCGATCTAGCGCTGATCGCACGTCCTCGGAAAGCCCCAATTGCTTGGCCACCGTGTCATCACTCGCCAAAGCCAGCGCGCCGACAAACGTGGCGTCGGCGGCACGCAGCACGGGAGCCAACAGGAGCATGCAAATTCCGATTGCCGCGCAGATAAAAATACGCATTTGTCGCATCACGCCACCGTGTGTTGTTAACGAATTACCACTCGCAACGAGAAGAACTCTTTCCCAGAGAGTTAAGTCCCATCTCCCCAGTATATTTACAATTGCTCAATTCTCCGTTCCTCATGGTCAGTACATAATCTGGGATAACCCATTTAACCCCGCTGGCAAGCGAGAGTTACGACCGGAAATGGCAATTCAGGGTTTGGCCCCCAAACTCCATAACATTCTTCGGTAATTGCACTTGGAGAGCAATGGGAGCTTGAATATCAGCCGCTTATCGAGTGTTTGAAAGTACTCTTTGTCGAGCCGGCGTTGCTTGTGAGTTTCCCAGAGAGACGTAATCATTCTGCCTTAGGCCATCTTTGTTATGGGCCTCGAAAACCCCTTCCATTTCATTGACCCCACCGTAATGTTTGACTATAGTTGCACCGACGAGAAGGCTAATTTCGGGGGAACGCTGGATTGGCCTGACCGGTGGGGCCATCCATGGCCGGCCGATAAACCGAGTGAAGTTTGCCCGCGCTTGGAACATTCGGAGGCGAACCGGAGAGCAGAGAAGAGCAGAGTTATTTTGCCATTTGGCTATTGACCTGCTACTCGTGAACTGCATCTCTGGAGAACGCCAATGAATTCTGCTTCGTCGCTCTATGCCTTTCTGGCACAAGGCGAGAACACGCAACCGCACAATGCGTTTTTCGCTCATTTCCTGACGGCTGATCTGGAAAGCGGCAAAACCAACCGCCACACCAAAAAATTGCCGATGGTTGTCTCTGGCATCTTTTTTCTAATCGCTTTCGTTGCGACGTCCCTTTGCTCCAGAACGACAAAGGCAACGACAGTCAATTGGGTTCCGACGGGCGCGGGAAGTTGGAACAATCCAGCAAATTGGAGCAGTAATCCTAGCCTACCCGGCGCGGGTGACGAGGCGACATTCATTAGCACTTTGGTGGGCACCGGCAATGCAGTGACTCTCGACGCAACCAATCAAACCGTAGGCGGCGTCAATGTTGCAGCTGGAACCGGTGGCAAGGGAATTGATATTCAGGCGGGATCACCTGCTGGCACTTTGATTTTAACTTCCACCGATACTTCGGGCGCTACCGTTGCGCTGACGGCGACAAGTGGTTTGCTAGTTGTCGATGCTCCCATCCAACTTGGCAACGGTTCTACCGGATCGTTCACCGCGACGTTTAATGATTCGACCAACACGACCAATAGCTTTATTGTCAATGGCGGGATCACGGCATCGGCAGGGCAAACATGGGGTGTAAACATCACTGGCAGCGGTGCTGCAAATGCCATCGTTATCTTCGGGACTAATGCGAAGACCTACAACGGCGACACCACCATTTCCAGCGGCGGTTTTTTGCGAATTTCGTTGGCCAATGTGTTGCCGTTTGGCAGTGGAACGGGAAATGTAATCGATAACGGCACATTGAATATTAACAATGTGGATTTGAACATTAACGGTTTGTCGGGCTCAGGAACCATCACCAAAGCAGGCAGCAACAGCCACACACTTACCATCGGAAACAATAACGCCACTGGTGTTAATTATTCAGGCAGTATTTCGTTAACCGGTGGCAGTTCTGGTCTGACCAAAACAGGCAGCGGCGTGCAAACGTTGTCGGGAGCAACGCAAAGTGTGGCGGGCGCGCTGTCTGTAAATGTTGGTACCCTGTTAGAAAACGGCGCTCTGTCTGCCGCTAGTTCCACCACAGCCGCAAACGCAACAATCGGCGGCACAGGCACTGCCACATTGACCGGGGCGTTTACCGCCAACGGAAACGTGGCTCCTGGAGCCAGTGCTCCGGGTGTATTAACCGTCAGCGCGGCAACCGGTGCCACGTTTGGCACGACCGGCAGTCTGCTGACCGAAATTGGCGGCGCCACGCCCGGAAATTACGATCAACTGAATTTCACCAATGCTGCTGGAGCGGTCTCTTTAAACAGTGCTTCTACGCTGAGCTTGTCACTGGCCAACGCATTTACGCCCAGCCCGTCGGATATTTATTACATTCTCAGCCGGGCTGACGCTGGCTCATTTTCCACTCTTTTCTCTGGGACGACAGAAGGGGGAACTGTTAGTTTAGGAGATGGATATACGGGTCAAATCACCTATCTCGCCAATTGGACTGGTAGCCAGGCCGGCAGCTCGTTGACGGGCGGCAACGACATCGCCATTTACAGTGTGGTGCCAGAGCCTCCTGCGGGCTTGTTACTGGCCGCTGCATTCAGTCTAGGAGCAGTTTTCATTCGCAACCCCCGGAAAGTTTGACCTAGAAGCTGATTTACTTGCCATGTTAATCTTCTTGGTTGCAAATAAGCGGACCCCAGAGGATTGATGGAGTACTCGTTCGGAGGTTGTAGGCGAGATTTACAAATGTTTTTTGGAAATTTAACGTTTTTATTGACCAGTCTGTAGATTCCAATTATATTGACTGCACAACGCGTTCGGGGTTCTGGGAATATATCTGTCTTTGGGGAACAGGTTTAGGCGCACAGTATTACTCGCTCTCGTGATCTCCGGGGGGAGACCGTGCAGTCAGCGCAGAAACTACGGTCATCGATTACGACTCGTTCAGTCCATCGGTGTCCAGGCAGGCCCGTGGAGAACGTCGGTCTTTTTTGTCGTTCATTGGAATTCATTCCCGCGCAGCATTCAGGCAGTTTTCAAATCTGGAGCGATCTATGAATACGCTGGTACTCAGGAAGTTGTTTGTTCTGATTGGCTTCATCGCGCTGACCATGCTGACGGCCGTGGGTTCTGTCCAAGCGGCTAGCGCAACGTGGTTGGCCACTCCAACGGACGACACCTGGGCCAACGTTGCAAATTGGGGAACCGGTGGACCCCCAGGGGCAACAAATGGTGGGTCCAACAACTCGCAAAACGCTAATATTGCAACCTTCAATACACCACTGGCTGATGGCACCCAGGGTGTTGGCACACTGGGTGGAGCGACAGATCCAATTCAAATTGATGTGGGACGCGTTATTTCTGGAATTGTATTTGACACGGCCAACGTTGGGGCGTACTACATCGGGGTCGCAAATTCTTCGGGCACCCAGGCTAATGGGACAGCCCAGCTGTATGTCAGTAATGGCGGCAACATCCAAATGACGAGTACGGTAACAAGTGCCGAAGTCATTTCAGGTCCAATTCAGGTCCGAGCCCCTTCCAGCACCAACGGTACATTTTCATTTATCAATAATGCTGTACCAACCACGGCCACGCTGTCCTTTACCAATCCGGGCACACCAACAATAGCGAACAACAACTCCTTTTTCGGCGGGTTTGTGCTTACCAACGCCAACGGCCGTCCTGATACCTTAACCCTTACCGGTACGAACACCGGCAATAACATCATTGCTTCCGATATGCAAGATGTAAGCGGGGTTCAGGGCGTAGACATTATCGATAAGACTGGTACCGGCACCTGGATTTTGGCAGGAAACAATAACTTTACTGGAAGCGGTGCCACGAATGTCGCTAATGGCATCCGCATCACAGGAGGCATGCTGATTGCGGAGAATAGTAATGCTCTTGGTCAGAGTGCAACGCTTAATGCAAATCAGGTCGCTATTAATAGCGGGGCCATCCTACAACTGGCAAATAATACCATCTCCGGGGCAATCACTATCAATGACGGCATTTCGCTGAACCTGAACGACGGCGGGACTATACAATCCAATGGCAGCGAAGCAACGAATGGACGAATTAATGTTGGCGCAACCGCCTCCAGTGTGACGATTTCGACGGTCCAGAGCACGGATGTTTTCACGGTTGGCAATAGCGCAAATGATCTTACCGGTGGCGCTGCTTCAACTGTGCTTCACGTAGCAGGTCCCGGGACTGTATCGCTAATTGCAGATAGCAACTATGCAGGGACTTGGTCCTTGGATGCTGGAACGACTTTGCTTAATTCCGCGAATGGGCTGGGTGCCAATACTACTAAGGTAGCCTTTGGGGCTGGCAGTACCGCTACGTTGCAACTCAATAATAACAGCATTACTTTGGCCGGGTTAAACTCGAATGCCACTGTCGGCAGTCCGGTTGTACAAAACGGCGGCAGCGGTAACGCAGTTTTAACAATCAATACCACGGTCTCTTCGCCCAGCAGCTATGGCGGGGTCTTGCGCGATGGAACCGGCGGCGGCAATTTGGCATTAACGAAAACCGGTGTCGGAACACTTACTCTGTCCGGAAACAGTAGTTATACCGGAGGCACAACACTCAGTGCTGGCACATTACTGGCCAATAATGCAACGGGTTCGGCGACCGGAACTGGCAGCGTCTCTGTTGCGGCGAGCGCGACCATCGGAGGCACAGGGACAATTGGCGGAACAGTTTCCTTGGCGACTGGCAATGGAAACGCAGGCAGTGGAGGGATTTTAGCACCAGGCTCGGGCGGCGTGGGAGTGCTACACATAGGCGGCTTGACAATTGGCGCCGACAATTTGTTGAATTATGAGTTCGCCAGCACGTCATCCTATGATCAAACCATTGTGACCGGCAACAATGCATTTTCGTTGGATGGTCTAAGCAATGCGGCCTTCCATCTTTTTACCGCAGGCGGCACCTCAGCGTGGACGACGCCGGGAACATATAACCTGATTGCTTTTACCGGAACCGATCAGGGCAATTCACTTGATAGCACATGGATAACGGCCAGCGGAAGCAATCCCCATGTTCTTAATCGATTGCCCGGTTTGACTTATCAATTCGCAGAAGTTGGAAACGAACTGGAATTGGTTATTGGCGGCACGCCGCCAGCAAGCTGGAACCTTAACACGGACGGAAATTGGAATACTGCCGCGAATTGGTCATCGAATACGGTGCCAAACGGCGTCGGCGCTTCAGTCACTTTTGGTACGGGAGCTACAACGACCGTTAATGTTCCAACTTTGACGGTGACTGTAGATGGCGGTTCAAAGACAATTGGCGCTATTACATTCAGCAATGCGACCACTTCTTACACGATAGGCAATAGCGCGAATACCGTTTTCATGGACAACAGTGGAAATGGCAATGCATCGATTACGGTAACGCAAGGTTCCCATACAATTAATGCCCTCATGAGCCTTACGTCGACCACGGATGTAAATGTGTCTTTGGCCGCCAGTACGCTTACTTTGTCCGGGAATGTTGCGGGCGCGGGCGGAATCAACAAACTCGGCCCCGGCACGCTGGTATTGTCGGGCGCTGGAAACAATTTCAGTGGCGCTTCATCGATTACTGATGGCGTTGTTGTCATTAGCAGTAGCCAAGCCTTTGGCGCCAACTCGATCGAGTTCATGGGCGGGCAGTTAACATCGCCCACCATACGCTCCAACGCAGCGAATCTTTCGGTGAACAACGCCATCAATGTAGATACTGATACTACGGCCACAATTGACACTAACGGAAACAATTTGACGTTAACTGGCCAGATCAGCGATGCGCCCAGCAACAGCGGCGGGTCCATAGCGAAAAATGGCGCGGGAACATTAATTCTGACTGCCAACAATTCGTACACCGGCACAACAACGGTCAACAACGGCACGATTCAACTTGGCAACAACACCACGACCGGTTCATTCGGATCGGGCAGCGTCAGCTTAGGTGCGAATACCGTTTTGAATGTCAACCATTCCGGTGACACAACGATTTTTAATGATATTAGCGGCGCCACGGGCACGCTCAATAAGAACAACAGTGGCATCCTGTCGCTCCAGCCTGCTACGGGAAATACTTTCGGCACCGCCACCGGTGGCGGAATTAATCTTAATGCCGGAACTTTGCAATTGAACAACAGCACTGCGCTTCCCACAGGTGTCAACCTTGTGATGGCGGCGAATACAATATTGGATTTGAATGGAAATCCTGGCACCATTGGCTCACTTTCGGGCGATACCACCACGCTCATTACCAGCAACGTGGGAACCGGCACCATCACGATGAATTTGGCGGCGAATACCACCTATGGGGGTCATTTAAATAATGGTACCGGCGGGACATTGGCCTTAGTTAAAGGCGGCGCAGGCAATTTAGATTTGACTGCCAACAACACGATGTCAGGCGCGGTGACAGTCAACGGCGGCACGTTGACACTGGATGCCAGTGGCAAGCTCGACCATCTCACGACGCTGAACATGAGCGGAGCCTCCATATTAACCGTTAACGGCGGGTCGATTACCACCAGCGGCACTGCTTTGTTGACTAATAACAACTCGAATCCCACACTCAATGTCACCACGGGTGCGGCTAATTTTGCAACTCTGAATTTAGGAGATCAGGG
This sequence comes from Pirellulales bacterium, assembly GCA_035656635.1. Taxonomy (NCBI): domain Bacteria; kingdom Pseudomonadati; phylum Planctomycetota; class Planctomycetia; order Pirellulales; species Pirellulales bacterium. The sequence goes on along the minus strand of DASRSD010000057.1, from coordinate 5,509 downwards.
TACTGGCCGCGACGCTGCTTACCTGGTCAATGTGACCGGCGGCACTTTGACTGCAGGAAGCATTAGCATGAATCGCGTAAATAGTGCATCCGCAGTTACTACGCCAATTCCTCCGGCTGGGTCCAACCCCACCACTCCCACAGCCACCACCCTGACTACTGTCGGCTTATACGTAAACGGCGGCAACGTCACCGTGACCGGCGCGTTGAATGATGGTCTTAATTCAGGGGCCGCTAATTCAACGACTCAGGTTCGCGTTGATAACGGCAGTCTGAATGTTGCCGGAATAACCACTATTGGTGTCAGCAATACCGGGGTTGCAACAGCTCCGCGATGGACCGTGCTCGATGTTAATGGTGGAACGTATACCTCCACGGAAACCACTACCGGTGTTCAAATTGGTCAAACCAGTGTGGCTGGCTTCTCAGCGATGCTCGTTCGCGGCACAGGCGTTGCCAACGTGCAGAAAATCCAATTCGGTGGAACGGCCGGCGGTATTGGCGGCGTCGGGGCAGTATTGGTTTCCGGGGGTGCGCTCAATGTCGGCGCCGGAGGATTTTCCCGTGGTACACCAGGCGACACGGCTCAAGAGGTGCGAGTGCAGTTATTGGGAGGAGTGCTCAATGCTACCGCAGACTGGCCGACGGTCACTGATGTGCCGTTCACCTTCCAGGGAGGCACATTAGCCACGCATGGTCATAATATCGGTGAAGGAACGATGACACTGAAAGATAACGGTGTGGATGTCAACAGCGTTCCTATTCCAACGAATTCTACTATTGATTTGGGATTGGGCGGACGTCCCAACAGCGGGACTGTTCAATTTGCCGCCAGTAGCACGACCAATCAGGCCATTACCTGGGATTCTACTGCTACGTTAACAATCAACAATTGGACGCCCGGCCTCGATCATGTTTTTGTAGGGTCCGTCGATGATGGTAGCACGCTTGATGGCAGTCAGCTTGCTCAAATTAATTTTTCCGGCTTTGGAACTGGCGCTATGTTTAAGTCGGGCGGCAATGGAGAAATCGAGCCCGTCAATGCTCCAGCGGTTACGTTCACGCTGCCCGGCGATGTAAATAACGACGGTCATTACGACGCCCGAGACATTATTGCCGAGGAAGCGGCGCTGGTTAATTTGACCGGGTATCAGACGACCAATCCGTATGGCATCACCTTGAATCCCGACGAAATGGACGCGGTGCTCGATCAGAATCACGACGGGCTGATTAATAACATGGACGTGCAGTATTTGATTAACAACTTGCTCAACGGCCAAGGCAGCAATGCCCCGGTGCCGGAACCGAGCTCGCTCGTGTTATTGGGTTTGGCTCTGCCCCTCGTTTGGAGCGCGGCCCGACGCCGCAGGGTTCGCGCGTCTTAGCACCGGCAGTTGTTTCATTTTCGCGAACCTGACTTATCATTCTGATTGCAATACAAAAAGCCCAGGGATTGTGGCCCTGGGCTTTTTGCTTGCTTGATTTTTTCTGAAATGCATGGCAATCCATGCGCTGCGAAAGCCGACACTTTTATCAAGCGTGAGTGTTTAACGTTTGAGCCGTGAAGAGCCACCCGGTCCGACAGGTTGCACGGCTTCCAAATTCGGAGTGGCTTCTTCGGCGTTAGGCAATTGGTGAGGTTCCTGAACCAGTTGCTGCTTGCCGTCGGCGGTGTAATCGCCCACTTCCACCACGTGCCCTTCGGAGTTCCAGCGAGTCCACTTTCCAGTGAGCACGCCAGCGATGTAAGCGCCTTCTAGCTGCTTTTGGCCGTTGGGATGCCACCAGATGAATTTGCCTTGTTGCTTGCCAGCCAAATACTCGCCTTCCAGTTGTTTTTGACCGCTGGGGTACCACCACGAGAATTTTCCCACCGGTTGGTCGGCTTCGTAGCGACCTTCCATTTGTTTCTGTCCATTTTTGTGCCACCAGGTCCACAAGCCATGACGCTGGTTGACGCCTTCCGTGCTAACGACTTGCGTCGAAGCAATTCCGTTCCAAAAATCGTAATTCGATTTGGTAACTTCTTTGGCGAACAAAATCCATCCTTCGGCCCGTTTCTGGCCTGGGGAGTAAAAATCGTCCTGCTCGGCCAAATGGCGACCATCAATGTATTTTTCGCGCGAGGTGACCTTGTAATCTGGTCCCCACTCCACTACTTCGCCGTCGATTTGGCCTGCGCGATAATCCACTTCACGATGTTTTTGTCCGCTGGGGTAATACCAAACGCTCTTGCCAGTCCGTTCACCGTGATCGAATTCCCACTCGCTTACCTTGCGATTTTTTGAATCGAAGATTTTCCAAGTGCCGTTTAAAACACCATCTTCAAAATTGGCTTCGCCGATGAATGGTGATTGAAAGTCCTTGTATAACGGGCCATTAAACATTGGCGAATCGGATTGGCCATACCAACGCAGCCACCGGCCCTGCCGTTTACCATAGCGATATTCTCCGCTACCGACCAAGCGGCCTTTCTCGTCCCATTCAGTCCATAAGCCGTGATTGTAGTAGTTTCCTTCAGAATCTTGGGTCACGTGCCGCTCGACCTTCACGGCAGAATTGGAAAACCGCTCCCGAATCACTTCTACTCCATTTTCCATTTCCGTGGTTTCTGCATTTTCGGTTGCATTGAGCGGAGCGGCTTCGGTCGGAGCGCTGGCGCTCGGAGGGCTTGCCTCCTTGTCAACGGCATGCATTACGGCCGAATCGTTAGTGGTTTGCGGACGGATCGAAATCGGCTTTTCATCCGCAAGTGCGGTCGAAACGATCGGCAGAGCTAAGCCCAGTGCCGTTCGCAACATCCAATGGAAAGGCTTCCGTGCCATGTTTTCTCTCTCCTTGAGATAACCGTGCGCCATAGTCTTGTATTGGCAAAGCGGCGATGGTTGCCGTATCGAGGCGGGTTCAACCGGCAACTTCTGAAAGTCCGCTACACTCATCATTGATTATCGGCCTAGAAACGGCGGAATTGTCGAATTTTCCGCGTTAATTCCTAGAGCTGGCCAAGAACGCTAAGTCCTTGGCATTCCAAGGCTTGCAAACAGTCAGCAAAGTTCATGGAACTGATAAACCCAAAGCGATTTACGCAGCTTATCAATGGGCTTATAGATAACGCCGACAGACTCTGCAGGCTGATCACACCAGCCTGTGATGCGCCCTTGGAGGGTTTATGCGTATTTTGAATGTCGATCGGCGTCAGAGCGAACCGTCGGTTCCTCGTAGCGCTAATTTGCTTTCCACCTGATCGAATCGAGACGCGAGCCATCCACCGGGCAAGAAGGCGCTGGCAACCAGCCAACCGATCGCGGCGCCCCAAAACGTATCGCTAGCGAAATGATACGGCCCTGCGATCCGTTGAAGCGCAACCAACAACGCAAAGAATCCAAACAGCCACTTGCCGCGGGGCAACAACCAGAATAATCCTAGCGCTAAGCCGATGGCCGTTGCAGTATGTGCGGAGATAAAGCTCTGTTGCCCGCTGCTGGAGAAAAATGGCAACCACGTTCCAAAGGTTTTCCAGACGCTGTGCATAGCAGAAAAATCGATTGTGTTCGGCCGGCTTCGCGCCAAAAATAATTTCAAGACATCAGCTGCCAGGCCGCTGAGGTATGCACAGCAGATGACACGCGGCAACCGACTTCGCAGTTGTGGACTTAAAATCCAAATGGTCAATAGAATTGCCGCGACGCCTTGGCCGTGGCCAAACACTTCAGCCAAATCAAAACTCTTTTTGAAAAACCCCGGCAGGCTCCGTGCGTCAAACCATCGAGCCAAAGGCATGTCGACTGCCAGCGCTGCACAGCCCACAGCAATTAGTACCGTGGGAATGACGAGTCGCCAGGCGTTCGGTCGCTCTCGTATTTCAATCGCTGCTTGTCCACCCATTCGGCGCAAAGGAGATCGGTTTTTGGAGGCTAGGCGTTTAGTTCCAATGAATACGCTCATTGCGCGAACCTTTGTGAATGCGCTGATCGCACCATGGTATCCCTGCGAAGCACAGAATGCGACAGAACAATATCACTCCGTTGGTATTGCGTGAATGCCAACTTATCGCAGGCCGGATTCGCCTCTGGCACAACTGCCCCATTCAACCGACTGGCATAGTTGAACTTATGGAATGGTGCTGTTACGATTTCCAAGTAGTCTAAATGCGTAAACCAAGCGAATCTTCGCGATTTGGAGCATCCCTCATGTTGCATTCTCGATTTGCGGGTTGGGCGTTATCGGCCGCAACTCTCGTAGTTGTCTTTGTCGTCCTCAAAAATCTGCCCGCGGCAGAAAACTCTTCGAATTCATCTGCAAGCAAGCCGGCGCGCATTCTGTTTGTCACGCAAAGCTTCGGATTCAAACATTCGGCAGTTACTCGTAAAGGTGGTCAGCTTGCTCCCGCGGAACAGGCCGTGACCGATTGGGCCAAATCCAGCAATTTGTTCACGGTCGACTGCACTCAGGATGTTCTGAAAGATCTTACGAAGGAAAACTTGCAGAATTATGACATTGTGATGTTTTACACCACCGGCACTCGAAAACAGTGGCCGGTCGATGATGCAATTTTGGACTACCTTTGTAAAGACTGGGCGAAACAAAAAGGACATGCATTTATCGGCGTGCACTCCGCGACGGATACTTTAGAAGACTACCAGCCCTATTGGGAAATGATTGGCGGGTCGTTCAACCAACATCCGTGGACGAGCAAAAGCAAAGTGGCCGTGATCGTCGACGATCCCGAACATCCCATTTGTAAGCCCTGGGGCAAGGAATTCACGATTACGGATGAGATCTATCAAATTAAAAATTGGCAACCGGAAAAAGTTCATGAGCTGATGAGTTTGGACATCGGCCACTCGGTGTTTAACAAGGACGTAAAAAATAAAATCACGCAGCCCTATCACGTTCCTATCGCCTGGTGCAAGGAGTTTGGCGATGGCCGAGTGTTCTACATCAGCCTCGGACACAACGAGAGCGTTTGGGCCGACCCTCGTTACCGGGATTGCCTTCTTGCCGCCATTAAGTGGGCACGGGGTGAAATTTCCGGCACTGCCACACCAAATCCGAACGTCACTGCTGCTTTAATTGAAAAAGGGAATAGCGACGTCGCCGCCAAATTGGAGGAATTTGCAGCGCAAGAAGCGGCTGTCAAAGAAGCCGCCGACAAAAAGCAAAATGAAAAATAAAAGGCGGCAAATTTGCCTGCTGGTGTAGCCTAAGCGGCTCGTTACAAACTCTTTACACTATCGTCGATCTGTAGCGGTTACTATCTGTAGCAGTGGTTGCCGCGGTCGTGGAGAATTCTTCCACTCGGTGACCCGTATACTCAGATCAAGGAGTGTAGCCATGCGATGCAAAGTGCGCACGGCACTGATGACGGGCTTGTTATCAATTGTTGTAAGTCTTGCGATGGATAGTACCCAGGGATACGGATTTACCCTGCAGCAACAGGCCGGTTTGGTGGTCTCAAACAACCAAGAGCTTTCCAAGTCTGCAATTGTTGCACTACGTGCCGCTGGGCC
>DASRSD010000056.1 GCA_035656635.1 Pirellulales bacterium | reverse complement strand
TTGACACACATAGGAATAGGAACACGGCGCGCCAGCACGGCGTTGGCCACCCTTGCGTCCGCACTCATCTTGATCTACAGCAGCGTCGATCTCCACCGCCTAGCCGCTTATCACGATGCCATTACCCTGTGGGAAGATACCATCGGAACCAATCCTGACGACGGTGTCGCACATAATAACCTTGGCCACGAGTTATCTAAAACCAACCGGTTTCAAAAGGCTAGCGAACAGTTCCGCATCGCATTGGAAATTAATCCGGAAGATGCTGCCGCCCACGGCAACCTGGGACTTATGTTGATGGAAACGAATGAATTAAAATCGGCCATCGAACAATTCAAAGAAGCGATCCGGCTCGATGCGGACTACATTGATGCCAGCAGCAACCTCGGCGTGGCATTAATGCGATTGGATCAAACCCAAGAGGCCATTGCGCAATTCCGCGAAACGCTTCGAAAAGATCCCTATAGTGCAATCACCCATGAAAACCTGGGTATCGCATTAGGCAATTCAGGTCAAATCCCGGAGGCATTGGAGCAATTTCAAATTGCCTCGCAGATGAATCCGTTGGATCCTAACGTGTACTTGTATCTGATGTTGTCAGATACACAAATGAATCGTCCTGCAGAAGCCTTGGCAGCAGCAAACAAAGGCTTGGAATCGGCTCGATCGCAAGGTCAACAAGATGTGGCCCGCAAGATCGAAGCCTGGCTGCAAGAAAATCAATCTGATAAAGCAAAGTAATCACTGGGCCGGTAAGCAGCGAAGTGATGTAAGCTAATGGCTTCACTTATCTAGTGAATCACCTGCAGAGTCAATCGATTTTCCGAAACGCCCTTGCTGCCGACGTTTGCGGGCGGCAAAACGCTGACGAACCGCATCGAAAGCGGACGCTTGCCAAGCCCACAATCCCCAGGCCACTGCTAACGCGCCAACTAACAGCAATCCGCCACCGACAACAACAGCCCCTAGCCAGGAATGACCGCCCAACAGGGAACCAACGAAATCGGCTAATCCTCTTAACAGCAAACCCGCCGCGGCCACTAACAGAGCCAACAACAAAACCAATCCCATCAAGCCGGCAATTGCCCAGATGACAACTCGCCGCACTCGAAGTTTGAAACGCTCGATCTCTGCAGCTAAAAAATGAGTAAAATACTCGCGGGCTTCGGCCACGTGTTCGAAAGCTTGTGCCAATGCATCGGGGCCCGTCGGCTCTGCAGCATCACAAACATCTGGACTCGATTGCTTGGAGCCGACTGTATCAGACGTTTGAGACGACGCTTTGGAAGCATCGTGCGGAGATGTCGTGCCGTCGTCCGGCATAAAACACTGAATGAAATTGAAGGATTAGCAAGCCGCATCACTTACCGACGAGAAAGAAACAGCCCGGCCACCAAGCCTAGGCCAGCGGCAATCACGACCGACTTCATTGGCTCCTGCCGAACATAATCTTCCACCGTGCCGCACAGTTCGGCAGTCTTCTCCCGCATTTGGGAACAGCATTCTGATGCAGAGTTTTCAATGTCGCCCATCACTTTGTCGAGTTCTTCGTTCATCAGACTTCTCCGAGTTAACCAGTGCTAGGGACTGGACAATTATAACGATCTCGCTGCAATGCCAGGCCAATGTTGGCACCGCATTGTATGGCTCGCGGGCAGTTGTGACAAATGCCGTAGGGCTGGAAAATCCCGCGACATTGTCACGCAGTATTGAGCCGTCGATCAATCCAGTCGTTCGAAACAAACCTTCGCAGAACATTGCGAGCAACCTGTTCCATAGCCTCGAGGTTATTTCGCAAATCTTCTTCTGTTTGTGGCGTGGTCATGTTGGTCGGATTGCTGGCTAAAGCCAGTGCTGCGGCATTGGGAGTCTTTTCGAGTACTGGGGTAGCGCTGCGAAATCCGTCCCACTGAAGCTGCATGTGTACGTCGGCGGACTCCAAAAGGGAATTAACTCGATCCATCACCCGTGCGCCCCACAGCGATCCATAAGCATCGCGAAAATCTCGCCACACGCGAGTCCAACCGACAAAGGGAAGGACATTCTCTCGCGATCCGTGGCTCCAGAACGAAGAAAAGTGCACAGGTAGCGCTGACGTACAAACGGCTGCGCCCAGCAAACCCACGCATAGGATCGGATCCGAAACGCGATTGTTCGCTGGTAGCTCTAAAAATCGCCACAACAGCCATAGTTGGCCAACCCCGACAAACAAACTCACCAGGGCATACCGTGTGGGCACATAATTCGCGATACCAAGTAACCACAGACCGACGTAAAAACATTTCCAAATGGTCGGTACTTCCAGATTGTCTCCCGGATGCAATACCATCGCTTGCAATGCCGGCAATGCGGCAATCACCCAAAAGCTAAACACAATTAATTGCCAAACTTTATGTTGCGGCCGTTTCGCGCCCAGCAGCGAAATCAACGGGCAAAATGTTGAAGTGTAGGCCACCAACCAAAAGTCGTCGGCAACTTGCCGATCGTGCGTTACGGTAAGCTGGGCACAGGCAAGGACCGATGTTCCCAAAGCGACTAACGATAACAGTACCCAAATCAACGGACTGGTTAACGTCGTTCCACGAGTCTTTCGGATACTGCTGCCAAGAATGAACAAGGCCAAAGGAAATAGAACGGCGGTAATCAAAATAGCTATGAAAGCGCCCAGTTCGCCAGGCGCGGTGACTGCAATAAGAAGTGCTGAACAATGCATCAATAAAGCAAAAATCTAGGGCCAAATCGAAAACGCAATGACCGCTACAATAGGGTACACTTCGTCTTCAATCCCTTAAGAAGGCCGCATATTCGTTATAGGCAAATTGTTCGGATAAGGGAAACCTTAGGATATTGAAAAAATTCAACGTTTGCGGTTGCTTTGGCGCTTGGGTAGGGAATGCTTAAGGGCCGCCCCAATCGCCCGCCGCAGTAATCAACCTGCGAACCTATGTGGATTAGGTTTCCACTCACTTTGGGTTTCAGTGTGGGGCGGAAATAAGTTGAAAGTCGCAATTCGGAGGTCAGAATTGTCCATGGCTTGGGTCTGACCCACTCCGGCGATTTTTGTCCTTCGAATTCGGCTTTCCAACTTTCCCTCTCGCCTAGTCCCGCTTTCCGAGGTTGCATTATGTATCGAGTGCTGTCGCTATCGACGCTGATTTTGACGTGCATCATACTGCGCGCCCAGGCCGTCGAAATGTTTACGAACTTCGATAACGGTCAAAATGTCGGCTTCCCGCCAATGCAAGTGCCGTTTTGCGTGTACGGCGGAGTGACCCATGGCGGTTGGAACCCGAATGCTGAAGGAATGCCTTTGAAAACATGGCCCCCGGTTCCGGCCATGATGCCCACACAGCAAATACCGGGCGGATTTAGGCGTTTCAACAATCACGCCGCAAACGGCCACGCACAAAACACAAACTCTAATCGCGCTGGTTCTCAAGACGCTTCGAGCCTTGTGAACAGCGGTTCGCAGAAAAACAGTGTTGCTAGCAATGGGCAAACAGACGACAGCAATTCCAGTCGCAACGTCAGCAGCCGCATTGGCTATGAACCGGTTTTGGTTAGCGATCGCCGACACAATAATCACTGGCAGCGCGGCATCGGTTCGCCTCCAGAGAACAGCGGAAACGCACTGGAAAACAGTGACAAGCTACGAGGTGAAGCGGCGTCGAATGACAGTTCAACATTAAAAAAGGAACCTACCCTGGCAGCGCCTCCGGCCGCAACTATTTTGCACGCAGTGGAGGGAAAGCCACCCGTTTCTTCCGAACCAGTGCCACAACCGGAAAACTAATTAATTTCGTCGCTGCCGAATGCGGCAACACCCGTATGCGCCGCGAATTCCGCATGCTGTTTGCGGTGAGTAAATTCGGCCGAACGTGCTCATGCTTACCGAGCTACCCGGCCGATAAGTGCAATACGACTATGTCGGGAGGACGGAACAGCAGAAGCTAGCTAGGCTGATCCGCTTCAGGATAAAGATCATGGCAAGACGATGGATCGGCCTGCCATGATCTTTTTATGCGCGCTGGAATAGGTACAGTCGGCAAAGTTTAACACTTTGCCTGGGAGGTCATCGCCGCTCCAGACGACTTATTACTTTTTGTCGCTGGTCGGAGCGGGACTGCCGCCCTTATCTTTTGCGTCCTTTTTCTTCTTCAATTTGTCGAGCAAATCGGCAGTCGCTTGCCGTTGAGCAAAGGGGACCGGACTCTCGAGTGCCTTTTCACAGACGTAAATGGCGCCGTCGATTTTATCTTGATCTTCTAAGATTTTGGCGATGTAAAACGCGGTGTCTGGACTGATATTACCCGCCTGTTGAATTTGGGCCAAAATCTGCCCGGCTTCCGCAGTTTTGCCTAGCTTGTACAGCACCCAGGCATAGGTGGCAGCCACTTCCGGGTTGGTCCGGCCGTTTTGCGTGGTGGCGCGCAGATTGTATTCAGCGATTTGTGCTGCGCGATCACGTTTATCTTTGTCGGGTGATTCAATGAGGACCAATGCCAATTGATTGCTGGCATCGATATTGGCTGGTGCTTGAACCACGGCTGCTTGCAAGCGGGTTTCGGCCGTTTTCATGTCGCCGGTCATGCGTGCAACAATGCCGCGCAGAATTTTGCCCTCCAGCGAGTCGGGATCAATTTTCAGCGCGTCGTCAGCGTATTTTTGCGCTTCATTCAGCTGGTTGGTGGCCAAACCCCAACGAGCCGCCTGCAAATGCACGTTCAAATCTTTGGGATTTTTCTGCACTGCGTAGGAAATTGACTTCGCGGCGTTGGTCCGATCCTTGGTTTGTTCGTACAACCCGGCCAACGCGATGTACGGATTGATCGATTTGGGATCGATTTTCAGAGCTGCGTCATATTCGTTATAAGCGTCGGTGGGCCGACCCATTTGAAACAGGGCGCGCCCCATGCGCGCGTGGGCCGCGGCATTGTCGGGATCTAATTTAAGCCACGCTTCCAAGTGAGGCATGGCTTCCGACCATTGTGTGCGCTCTTCGGCAACGGCCGCCATAGAGGCGTTGTATCGAATATCGAAATTCCGCTTACGCTTTTGATTGGCCTGGTATTTGGCAATCAGATCTTTGGCTCGCATTAAATCGGATTCTGCGTCGGTAACGCGGTGTTCTGCCAAAGCCAGTTCCGCCAAGTACAAATAAGCATCCGGATCGTCCGGATAAGTCATCACGGCCTTTTCCAATTCGACGTGAAAATTATTGAGTTGGTTCGACACCGCCCACAAGCGAGCCATCATAATTTCGACCGGCGGAAGTTTTTGATTGTTCTGCCGGGCTCGGGCTAAAAGTTCCCGCGCACCGGAAACATCGTTATTACGAAATCGGGTGATGGCGTCGGCTACATCTTGGTACTGGGGACTACTGGCATCGGAAACGGCATTGCCAATCAAGAATTCCGAGGGATTCGTAGTGGCCTGACCAGCATCTACTGAAGGAGTGCCGGTGGTCGACGGTGCGGCGGCAGTCCCACCGGTAGGCGGAGTGGTTTGTGCGTAAGACGCACTTATCCCAAGACCAGAAAGTGCCAATCCGACCCCGACCACCAACCCGAAGTTAATTTGGTGTGACATTTTAGACATGAACACATTCCTCACATGCGTGAATTTGTTTTTTGCTGTATCGGCGTAAATTGGCGATGCCAGCCCCTTCGCGGCAGGAAGGGTCAACGGGAGAAGTTTGATCCGACAAACCAATACAAGCGTAACCTTGCCTAACTGTAACCCATTCTAACATGCCGCCGGTAACCTCGATAGCGTCGGAAGCGGACCCTGGGTTCCGGATATGCCGATTTTTGCGCCGATGACATGCCAGGGCGTAATAGAACCGGCAAACTTGGGTACGGATTGAATCGATTTCAGTTCGGTCGAAAGCCGGACTATTGTCGCGGACGGAAATTTTGTCGCTGATTTTTATTTCCCGGACAAAACCGCCCAATTTCGTCAGCCCCGACGGTTGGCCGCCGCGGCCAACCGTCGCAGTTTTCACGAGCGAGGGTGCGACACAATTCGGCAGATTTCGGTCCGCGAAGATTCATTTTAAGTGATTGTTGGCGGCAGTCGAGGCGTAAATCTGATCAATCTGAGTGTCATAAACTGGCGGCTCGTTCAATGAGCGTTGTCGTCCGTGTTGTCGAGTCAGTCTTGTGCAGTCCGCTGTGCCCGGCGTACGGCGTCCGCGCCACAGTGGAACACCATCCACGGAGCAAACATTTCCACTGGGCGCAGAGTGCGCATGGGTGGAACTGCTCATCTGCTCCGTGGATGGGCACGCAAACATGCTGGTCGTCAATTTTTATTGGGCATGAGGGCCTTACTGTCCATATGTACATGATTTATCATTTTTATATATTTCTCTGCCGCCTGCAAGCTACTTTTTGGGCCAGCGAAGATATGGCCGATGGCATTTCGGTGCGCGATTAGATCACTGTTTGGCGGTGTGTCACGTATGGGAGCCTGGGGACAGCAGCGAACACCAAGTTTTTGCTTGACCTCCCTCGGACGTGTGGTTAGATTGGCGGTGCTGAATGGTGTAGGCAGGCGACGGATCGCTGGCAAAACTTCCACGGCAAGGCGCTCGGTTAAGCAATTCGCTCTTATCCTGCGGTATCTCGTTTTTGAGGATTAGCTGCATGCTGGGTTGGTTGCTTCCAAACCGACAGAGGAAGCCGCGCAGGCGGTTCCTGGCGCTTAGTTTGGGGGCCGCATCATTCCTTTCTGCCGCCGCTTCACAGGGAGATGTCAACGTGCCGCTGGCGCTAAACAGCCGACCAGGAGCGAATTACACAATTTATCTTGATTTCGGCGGATTCAGCTTCGCCGGCAACTGGGGCAATTCCTCACCAACATTAACGCCGGGCGTAACACCCACGTATGACATTGATGGAAATCCTTCGAGCTTTAGTACCCAGGAACTCAACAACATCAAGGAAATCTGGGCCCGAGTGGCGGAAAAGTATTCCGAATTCAATATCAACGTGACGACCGTTGATCCGGCGGTTGCCGCCGGCCAGGCCGGGAATGATTTGTCGCGGCAGACGTATTACGACAGTGTTGTTCGGTTTATGCACACGGTGATCGGTGGCAATGGGAGTTGGGATGCGGGTTCTGGCGGCGTTTCGTATATCGGCGTGACAAGCAGCTTGACGACTCAGGGTGAACACACAAATTTTGTATTTGCCGGGCAATTGCCCAACAACATGCAATTTATTGGAGAAGGCGCTGCGCATGAAAATGGGCATGGATTGGGTCTACAACACCAAAGCATTTACAACGGGAACAATCTAGTTTCTGAATACGACCCTGGGGATGCGGACCGAGCGCCCATCATGGGCGGCGCCAACCTAAACAATACCGCTCGAGGCCTGTGGAAAAATGGCATCGCCGATTCAAATCCAAATAATCCAGATCCGAACAAACCGAACAGTTACGGGCCGCCGAAGGCACAGAACGATATCGCAGCACTTTTGGATACTACCGTGAATCCCGGAATTGCTGTGGTGGACGACGGCATCAGCCACGATTCTTCTAGCCCGACGGCGTTGCCTCTTTCTGGAACCACCGTCAACTACAACAACGCCAAAGGCGACATCAACTACCACTTTAACGGCTTGGGGATCGGCACCTATAGCGTCGATTTCTTTTCGTTTAGAGCTTTCAACCTGTCGACGGTGAACCTTCGGGTCAATGCGGGGGGCGAACGAATTACGCCGGGGGTGGCTGATCCCGGCGCTACGCTCGATAGTTCGCTGCAAATTTTCGATTCCTCGGGAAATATGGTTGCCTCTGCGGTGACAGGCAACTTGAATGAAACGATTGAGATGAATCTTGCGCCGGGGAATTATTACGCGAAAGTTTTTAGCGCCGGCGATCCCTTGCACACGGGTTACTTCGACATTGGCTCCTATTTTCTCACCGGGTCGGTTCGGACCGCCTCGAACTGGACTCGCTCCAGCGGCAACAACAATTGGTCGGAGGGAGGCAACTGGCTCTCGAATCAGGCGCCAGACGCATCTTCGTTAGTCGGATTTGTACCGTCTCGGATGTATATTAGTACGACGTCGAATTTAGATTCGTCGCGATCGATTTACTCGTTGACGATTGCCAACAACGACCAGGGTGGCGGTTGGACGTTCACCGGAACCAATACGCTGACCGTGGGCGGCGACGAGTCCATCGGCAAGATTGTCGTGGGCGGCGTGGGGACGCATGTTTTCAATGGCCCTTCCATTATCGGCAAAACCAATTCCGAGCCCGATGTCACAATCAACTCGGGCGCCACGGTGCAGTTGACCGGTCAATCGACGGCAAGCAACGTACGAGATTTGATTTTGAATGGAACGGGCAGCCTGGTGTTGGACAACGGGGCGGTTAAGAAGACGAGCCGATACAGCGTGGGAGCCCATAATATTTTCTTGAACGGCAGTGCGACGATCAATTTGATCGCCAATGCCTCGGGCGGCACCTATGCACTGAGCAGCGGATCGAGTGCGACGGAAGGAATGCTGCTCATTGATTCAGGAAATGCCGGAATCAATGTTGACACACCCAGCGGAGCCACCGGATCGACGCTGCGGTTTAATGCTTTGTATCATAACCATCGGGCGACGATTAACTTTACGACTTCGGGAGCGGGGGTACTCGGCGGGACTGCGGCGATTGATCCGTGGATACGCTTCACCAATGCACCGTATTTGACGAATGGAGTGATCTCAGACGACCCGGCCACGGGCGATCCAGGCAATGTGGGGTGGGCACTTTATAATGGCCAATCGTTTGCGGGGTTCAACAGCAGTCGGGGCATTGTTGCGGTAGCGACGACCAACGTGAGCGGAGGGTTGACCACCGCCGCCACGCAAAATTCAAATCTCGTTGGAAATGCGACGATTACTGGCGCCGTAAGCTACAACACACTAAAAATCAGTCCCAGCGCCGCAGGCCAATCACTATCGGGAAGCGGCACGTTAGAAACAACGGGTCTCTTATTGGTCGGATCGACCGATTACTCCATCGACGTGGGAGAACTGGGTGGCGGCGGTCCGCGGAATGTTTTCGTTACCAATCCAGCAACCACACTCTCCATTTCCTCGAAGCTATCCGGCACCGATCAAAGCATTACTATCTCCGGCGGTGGTTTCGTGGCATTAACGGCCAGCTCCAACCAGGTGGCTTTCACCAATCGCCAAGATATCAACATTGTGGCTGGGACTTTGCGCGCCAGAACGGACGGCGCGACGGGGAATTTCGGCGGGAATAATACCATTCGCTTTCGCGGCGGCGTGTTCGAAGTCGACAGTTCCAGCAGCGGCACGACGACATTCACGCGTGGGCTGGGAACCGGCGCCGGAAAGGTCAATTGGGCACAAAGCGACACGGACCTGGGCGAGGGAGGATTTTCGGCCATCCATGGACAATTGAACGTGCAGATCGGCGGCGGCAGCACCGCCGAAACGCTCACTTGGGGCGGCACTTCGGGCGACAGCGCCTTTTTTATTCGCGACGGACAGTCGTTAGTTTTCGGCTCTACGAAATCCGACAGCGTTGTCGATTGGAAAAATCCGCTGAATTTGGATAACGGCGCCGCGGGGGACTATAAGACGCGTGAAATCAGAGTGATTGGCGGCGTCGGCGACAAAACAATCCTCGAAGCGCCCATCGCGGGTACTTCCACCACCGAACTTGTCAAAACTGGCTCCGGCACTCTGCAATTTGCTGGTGATGGAAATTCCTATGCTGGCTTGACCACAATTCAATCGGGAACTCTGGAGCTCAATAAGTTTAGCGGCTATGCAATTCTCGGCGATAGCACCCCGGTCGATGTGCTGGTAAACGGCGGCACGCTCCGCTGGCTGCGACCGTCACAAATGGGATTAATCACCATTCGCTTAACAAGTGGGACGGTAGATTTAAACGGGCAGAGCGACAGTTTCACTTCCTTGCAAAACGAAGGCGGCACGTTTGTTACTGGCGCCGGCGGCAGCTTATCGCTGGCAACCGTTTCCTGGACAGCGGGCACAAATACAATCAGCGCTAACTCACAGGTTTCCATTGCAGAAGCAACGATCACCGGCGGCACCAATGTTGTTCAAGGCGGTTTAGCGATTGCCACGAGTCTAGACATAACGGGCGCCACGCTAACCCTGCAGTCGGACGCGACATCTCCAGGCGGAATATTGCTGAACAATACCACTGTAAATATTAACTCACATGCTTCTGATACGACCGCCCACATTGCTAGCGGTGGTTCGGCCGCTTTGGCCGGCACAATCACCGCCTTGTCGACCACCACTTGCGCCTTCAACGTAGAGCAGGGATTTACCTCCTCGGGAATCGATCTGGATGTTGGAGCCCGAATCATCAACCCATTCTCCGGTTCGATGTCCGTCACCAAATCGGGCGCTGGCACGCTTCGGCTTAGCAGCGCCAGTACTTATACCGGTGGCACGACTATCAACGCGGGCGTGCTGATCGTCGCCGGCTCAATTTCTGGCACGGTGACTGTCAATATCGGCGGAACACTGGCGGGAAGCGGCGCCATCGGTGGCACCGTGACGGTCAACGGCCTCGGGAACTTGACGCCGGGCAACGGTGCGCCTGGATCTGTCATGGCCAGCTACGGTGGACTGTATAACTTAGATAACGGAGCAGGAGTACTCACTGTCGGGCGACTGACGTTAAAAGACGGTAGTACGACCGAAATCGAACTGGGTGGCACGACGCGCGGCAGCCAATTTGACGCTATTATTTCGACGGGCAGTATCAAGCCGACCTTGGCCGGCACGCTGGATGTTTCGCTCTTTAACCATTTTTTGCCAAAGCCCGGCGATGTGTTCGACATTTTGGATTGGAACGGGGCGGGAGTTACCGGTTCGTTCTCGTCCATTCAATTAGCATTGGACGGTCACATCGCGTGGAACACGTCGCAGTTATATACCACCGGCGCGCTATCGGTCCTGGCCACGTATTACGCGGGCGATTTCAATCGCGACAACCATGTCGATGCGGCCGATATTTTGGCGGAGGAAAAAGCGCTGACCGATTTAAGCGGCTACGAATCGCAGTACGGCGTGTTGGCCGCGAATGTGCCGCTGATCGGCGACATCAACGGCGACGGCAAGTTCAATAATCTCGATCTGCAGGCGTTTTTGAATTTGCTGCAATCCGGCGGCGGGTCAGCCGAGCCGGTGCCGGAGCCGGTGTCGGCGGAATTGATGTTGCTGGGCGCTTGTGCACTGATTGGGTTTCGGCGTTTTGTTAAAGCAGTTGGCCATTAATCCGTTGCCACGCACCGGTGCGTGACCTACGGGGGCTTCAGTTCGGTTGAAAGCCCGGCTGTAAACGGCCAATCATCAAATTTTCGTCCGTGGGCTTTTTAAACTCCGACGAAGTCAGCGTGCTCCAAGAAAACCCAACAATTTGTCCCTGGGCGTCAGTGTACAAGCGCAGCACACCTGAGCCGACGCCATCGTGATCTTTGCCGCCAGGACCTTTACCGTGCCGGGTATCGGTGGGACCATGCCCCGATTCAGAGCTGTCGATCACCGTCACCGTCCACTGCTGAGTGCCAGCGACCAAAGGCGCTTTGGGTTGAATATTGATCGGACGTTCGGCCGCCAACATGACATGGCCGGTGTTGTCTGTTCGGTTTAAATATTTCACGCCGAGAAGATCGCCTGCCAACATATCCTGCACGTGCGCAATGGACACAAAACCTTTTTGATCGGCGATGGCATCATGATAGCGTTTCGCCGATGGCCGAGCGGACCCAAACCACGGTTTGAATTGGTCCTTGGTGTAGCCGTACGAATACTGCAATAGTAAGTCGATAAATCCGCTGCAATCGGCATGCGACTGGTATGGAACGACGAAAGACGCTTCCGGCTCGCCGTGTTTATAACTGGTATTGGCCAGATCCAGGTGGGCCACCAACCCCTGGGCGACCGTCAAATGCTTGGGTGGCGCCGCGGTGGACTGCGCTGCACCATTGGGTGCAATTCCTTTTTGTGCCCAGGCCGGGCGGAGAACAATCAGCAACAATGCAGCAAAAACAAGTCGCGTCTTGATCATAAGAATCGCCTTCGCAACCGAACGGGTTCCCGGCGGCCTCCGGAATATCTCAGTTTTGACTCCCTCGTGCAACTGCATTACGATCATGGTAAGTTGAGGCTTTAGACAATCGTCCGCGTGCCGGCTAGGTAGTGATTGCTGGTCAAGCGCGAGGGCAATGAAAATTACGGGCCGAGCAATGTCGGCCAACAGCGACGGAATATATGTCGTCTCTTCAAGGGCACTTATTGGTGGCCTCGCCCAAGCTGGGTGATCCCAATTTCTTTCGCTCGGTCGTGCTTTTAGTGCGGCACAACGAAGAAGGGGCGCTGGGTGTGGTGTTGAACCGACCCAGCGACACTTTGCTGAAAGAAGTGTGGAGCAAGGTGAGCGAAACCCCCTGCGAAACCACGGCGGTAATTCATCACGGCGGACCATGTGCTGGCCCACTGATGGCCATTCATACCTCAGAGTTTTGTGCCGAAAGCGAAGTGCTGCCCCATTTGTATTTTGCCGCGGATAAAGATAAGTTGGAGCAGTTGGTGCTCCAGCCAACGGAAGTCGCGCGCTTCTACGCCGGCTATGCCGGTTGGCAGGCTGGCCAATTAGAGGCCGAAATGCAAGAGGAGGCCTGGTTCCACACGCCTGCAAAAAAGAAACATGCGTTTTGGCCCCAGGACGATCTGTGGGAAGAAGTGTGCCGCGTACTTTCTGCGACCACTCGCATTGCGGGCATCAAGCTTAAGCACCAACCTCCTGATCCATCGTTGAATTGAACCAGATCAAAGCTTTCCTGGCGGTTCCTCGCCCAGCAATTCATGCAACAGTGGTCCCATTCGGTCCCACACGTCCGTTGATTTCTCGACGTAATAAGCGCACATCATGTGGCAGCGACGGATGGTATCGTGATCGCTGCGACCGGTCAAAACAATTTTTGGAATCCGCGCCGTGCGATCATCGCTGCAGAGCATTTCGCATAAACTCAGCCCACTGCCGCCGGGAAGATTCACATCCAGGCAAATAAAATCAGGCAGGTGAGTATGAATTTGCAAAAGCGCCGTCACGGAATCGTATGCCTGGCCAACGCGCAAGCCGATTTGCCGGCAGCGGAGCGATAAGGCATGCACCAACTGACGATCGTCGTCCACAATACAAATGAGCTTTTGGGAAGTGGGGTCTTTCATGGGCATACTCCGGCCAGGCAATTTTCACGCTACCGGCGGCGCTGCAACGCTGTGCAGCGCGGTCAACAGGGTTTGAGGATCGCAGGGTTTGTCCAGGAAGTACCGCGCTCCCATTTCCAGTGCCAGTTGCTGATCGCGCAAACTGGCCGAGAGCACAATTACCGGAATATCGCGCGTTTCCGGCCGTTGGCGAAGTTGCGACAGGACCGCCAAGCCATTCATGCCGGGCATGCGCATGTCGAGAATCATGGCGTCTGGCCGTGTTTTTAAGGCGGCTTCGTAGCCACTGGCGCCGTCGTGGGCGGTGGTCACTTCGTATCCGGTCGCCCGCAAACGAACACTTAGGCCGCGCACAATATCACGATCATCATCCACCAACAGCAATTTGGTTGCGGCAAAACGCGATTGCTGCAATCGCCGGTACTGCTCCATGAGCCGCGGCACAAGGTCTATATCTTGCTCGGCTACTTCATAGATGGGCCCTTTTTCAAAATACAATTCTGGAAGTTGTCTCCCAGGGCATGCACGACTTTGTTGCTGCCAATTTGCTTGCAAGCGATGGATGAGCGCGTCCAGGTCGTTCCCAGGGCAACCAGCCAACACCAGCCATGCGCATTTGGTGGTGCTCAATACTAAGTCGCTGCTGCGCAGTGTATGCTGCAAGAATTCGTCGACGATCGTTGAGGCGTCGACTTTTGCGTGCGACTTCAAGCGGACAGCAAACGTGGAGAGCCACGAGGTTCCCCCCTTGGATTGCCGAAGTTGCCGCAACAGTCGATTCATTATTTGCTGCACGTCGGCCACGGGAAGCGTGAATGAAAATGTGCTGCCCCGACCCAGTTCGCTTGCCACCGTTAGATTACCGAAATTCATTCGCACCAACTCATGCGCAATCGACAGGCCCAATCCACAGCCCTGATTATTTTCGAGCGAAGTTTCCTCGCATTGCTGGAATCGCTGGAAGATGCGGGCTTGATTTTCGAGGCTGATTCCCGGGCCTTCATCGGCAATTTGCACCAGGACTTCCGCTTGATCCGCCAGGTGCCGTGCGCCAATTCGCACCGTTTTGCCTTCCGGCGAGAACTTAATGGAGTTGCCGGTTAAATTGGTTAACACGCGGCAAATTTTTTCGCCATCGCAAAAAACATTGGGCAGATCCGATGGAATTTCGATTTCCAAGCGGATGTTTTTCAGCGCCGCTTTGCGCTGCAACATTCGCGCCGCCTGGGCAACCATTTCGCTAAACGCCGCCTCTCGTCGCCAGGACGAAAGCATGCTCCCCTCAAGCTTTGATGCGTCGAGCAGGTCGTCGATCATCGTGGTCAAATCGTCGACACGGCCGGAAATGGTATCGAGATATTCTTGCTGTTGCGCGTTGACCTGCCCGACCAATCCGTCGCGCATAATGGCGACGAATTCTTTAATCACCGTCAACGGCGTGCGGAAATCGTGCGACACATTGTCCACGAACTGTCGCGCGTTTTGGTTCGCGCGGGCCAACTGCTCATTTTCTTCGCGCAATTGCTGATTCGCTTGAATTTCGGTCGAGTCGTATTGATTGGCAACGTCCTTTCGCTGGCGCTTGATGGCGTGCCGAATGACGCGCGCTAATTTATCTGCCGTTAAGTGATTCTTGATTAGATAATAATGCACACCTTCTTCTAGCGCCTCGATCGCCAACATTTCGTTGTCTTGGCCGACCAGTGCCACTATGGGAACTTGAGCCGCCAAGCGATAAACGGAGCGAATTGTGTTGTGCTCCTGACTATCCGACAAGTCCAGGTCGAGCAGAAGCACGTCAAAATTTTGATGTGCTGAGCATTGCAGGGCATTGGCCAACGTTTCGACATGGTGCACCGTCGATCCAGGGAATTCGTTTGCCAACCAATGCTGAATCAGCTCAGCTTGGCCAAGATCATCTTCGACGAGCAGTGTCGAGATTTGTTGAGGCATGGTTCACTATGCCAAGCCGTGATAATTGAAAAGACCTGGTTGCGTTTTCATGATAGGCCGTTGTGCTTGCAATTGATCCTCCGGCTCACTCGAATATATTTCTCGAGGCACAAGCGAAACATACCGTCCCAGTCGATGGCAGAGTTCTTCGAATGGCACCGGCTTAACTAAGTACTCGACAATGCCAAGACCATGTAAGTAGCTCTGCAGCGCCCCGTTGCGACAGCCGGTAAGCACAATAATGGGAATCCGGCATGTGTGGGGATGCCGCTTTAGGCATTCCACAACGTAATCTCCGGAACCTTGCGGCATGCGCAAATCGGTAATAATGACGTCGGGTAAGTGGAGCATCGCATCCCAATATCCCTGCAAGCCAAAAGACGAAGTGAAAACTTCTACCATGTAATTTTGCAATTGCGTTTTCAAAATTCGGCACAGATCGGGGTCGTCATCAATGACGAGAATCCTTTGCAGCTCCGCAGATTGGCTTTCCTGGCTGTTATCTGTCGTGGTACGCGGTTGATCGACAGCGACATGGCACATGTTGTGGACTCCTAAATCAACGAAATGAGCCAGATGCACAACCAACAGGCCGACTTCCTATGTTCGCTGGGAACTCAGCATCTGATGAACATCAACTAGGATCCTTTCTCACAACCCGAAAGGGCTTCTCAATGAACACTAGCTCAGTGTCGCCGACGGCGGCTGCAAAAGCTGTCATCCCGAGCGCGCTTTGCGGGTTACCGCAGTTTTTTAATGCGGGGGAGATCCCAGGATAAAGAACGGGAAAGCGTTTGTGCATCAACGCGCAGCTTCATCAACAGAATTATGGACAATCATCCCCCGATTGCCACGACTTATGTGAGGCTAAAGCGCTGAAGAATGTGCTTGCTTTAACCTGAGACGGACCTGTCGCTCGAACCGACGGTAGTCGCGAAAGCCCGGAGAATAATACAGCTTGCTTTTGCCCACCGGCTGAGCCAGCACACCCGGATCGCTGGCAAAATCTGCTCGATGGTCCTGCAACCACTGCACGGCAGTTTGTGCGCCGGCCACAGTTTGCTTGGCAGCCAAGGTCAGCAGATTGTCGCTGGCCGGATCAAATTTCACCAATGCCTGTTGCAAAATCCGTCCTGTGTCGATGCCTTCATCCACACGATGCAGGGTAATGCCGAGGTGCGATTGATCGTCGTTGAACGCTGCCCAAAAGCCGCCGTGCGCCCCGCGATACATCGGCGTGATGCCGGCATGCACATTCACAAAGCAAGCCGCGAACTGCAACACCGGTCGGCGGATGATCGAAGTTCCCCAAACCAAAACAAGGTCAGGGCGATAATGCTGCAAGGCGGTAACAACGGCTTCCTCGTTGATCGAATTTACCCGCAGTTGTGGGCAGCGCGGTTGATAATCGCAGGCCGATTGCTCTTCGCGCCAGGCTGCCGAAGCTCGAGCCGCTCGCCGCATGGTACAGCGGGCATACACACCCAATAGAATCCGATCCAACGGATAAAACCAACCCAGCCTTCGTGCCCGGCGAAAAACCATTTTCAAAGTGCGCAACCGATTGGGCTGTTGCCACACGACCGCGGTCAAATCAAAATTCTGCTCCAACTTGTGCACATAATAATGTCCCGCTGCGCTGTCGCCCGCCAGCACCATCAAGCGAGGGCTGGCAGAGTGGTTAGCACTGGACTCCTCCAAGCGATCTGTAGACACCGATGCATGCGACCGCTCTTCGCCCGGTTCCAGCGGCCTTTGTGGCGATGACGAAGTCGATGAGGAATTCATTCAACCAGCCCGCGTGAATCTGAGGCGGGCAGCTTTACATGATGAGGGTTGCGCGCGATGTCGCGCTCAATTACGAGGCGACTCGCAGTAACAAATTGCCAGTTTGCGCAACACGATGCGTATTCTCTACCACAGCTTGCATTCTGGAAGCAGCTTCCTCCATGGTCAAAATATCCAGCTTGCCAGCTTCGCGAAGCTCGGCAGCTTCCCGACAGATTTCGTCGAAAGCGTCCAGCAATTGATCGCCACCGTGGATGAAGTTTTCTGGATGCGTATAGAAGCTGAACAGCCGACCAAGTTTTGCCGCTCGATGTAGCCCCAAGGTAGCGCGACGCACCCGACTAGCGGCGGAAATATACTTGGATATCCCAGCAAAACCTGGGAAAAACATGCTCTGAGGAATTTCCCAAAGATTTCCACAGCGTTTTGCGGCCGGCAAGGCAGGCGTTACAGGCAGTCGTTCATCCATGTAGCGAAGCGGTTGGAGAAACAACCGTGCGAATCGCGACCGCAAAATGCCGTTTTGCGAAAGACCAAGCCAATACCAATCTTTCGCTTCCGTTCGATAACAGTCGTAGCCCGCTTCCTCCAACGTTTCCAAATGACCAGCAAAGTTGTGAGGAAACACAACACTGCGCAATCTGCGACCCCAATTGCGGGCTATCGTCTGGCATAATTCGAATTCTGCACGCGCCAGCTCCTTCGAACAAGCAGGATCGCCCACATCAATATGGCTGAACGTGTGTGAACCGAGTTCTTGATAGGTATTTGACTCGATAATCTGCTCCACCAAGTCGGGAGCATAAAACCACTGCCATCCTTGTTCGCCAATGCGCGGAATGCCGGCAAACCATTCCCCTTGAAACCAGGAAAATCGCGGCGACGGTAAATCGTAAGAAAAACGCCCTCCAGGACAATCCTGGGGCCGTAGCATTAAATGCCCTACTGTCGCCCAGGTCGCCGAAATGCGATAGCGATCTAGAATTTGCAACATGCGCGGAACAATATCGCGCATGGCATCCAATTGAGAGAATTCCGGACCGATGTTGGGCGAACGCCGCAGCGACCAACCCATCTCAAAATCAAAACTAATTACGAACGCACCATTAGACATTCGCAGCCTCCTCTTCGACTGCCTGTTTAGGTGTTCCGACCATCCGGCAGTCCGTATAAACTTTGATTATGCCCAACAAAACTAGCAATGCAAGCGGAAAATGCAAAAACTGCGCCGATTGCCAGCAGCATGCCAGATTACGCATCCTTTGCGAGAGGATTTGTGGACTCTCAGCATCACAAAACTAGCAGAATTCTACTATTGGGTGGCACTTGCCGTCGCCAACCCAATGCCTCTGCAAACGCTTCTAACCCAACCAAGCCGGAAGTAAACCCGCCGACATTGCTGCAAAGCGACCGGCGCCAAAAAGTGCCGTGAGATCGTTCACGATGACCTGGATGGGAATCAACTCCATCAGTGATTTCATGCGTCCTTTGTTGCAAAAGCCTTCTAGGAATCGCGGACCGCGCAGCTTGCCGATGATTCGCGGAGCAATGCCGCCGCCGATGTACACACAGCGAGTGGCCAACATTTTTAGCGCCAAATTGCCAGCTTCTGCGCCGTAGTAGGAAACGAACATGTCCATGGCCTGCACACATAAGGGGCTAGAGCCATCCAGTGCAGCTTTGGAAATGGCCGCCGACGGATCGCCAGCGGCAATGGCAGCGGTCAATTCCGCACTTTCCTGACCATGACCCGTATCGCGCAAAAACTCATAAATATTTCGCAATCCGGGCCCTGACAACACGCGTTCGCAGCTGACGTGCCCGAAGCTTCCCTGCATAAATTTTTCCTTCAAGTGCAGCAACAATTCGGTCTCAAGCTGATCGCAGGGAGCAAAATCTGCGTGGCCACCTTCGCAAGCAAAGGGAATCAATCGCTGCCCGTCGAAAAAAATTCCCGCTTCACCCAACCCGGTGCCGGCGGAAATAATGGCGGCGTTTCCGTGCGGGTCTGGCTGACCGGCGTTCAAGGTCACCAAGTCATGAGGACCTAGCGCCGGAATACCATGGGCGTTCGCTTCCAAATCGTTGAGCAAGTGAACGTTTTGAGCGGAAATGCCCAATTCTAATGCCAACTGAGCGGCGTCAACCATCCACGGCAAGTTCGAGGTGTGAACTTTTCCATCGCGTACGGGGCCGGCAATGCCAAATGCGGCGTGCTCGATGGACTGGGTTTGCCCGACCGCTTTTTGGGCAGCAACAAAGGCTGCCACGATTTCGTCCAGCCCAGTATGTTCGCGGCTGGGAAATTTCTGTGGGGGCGAGAGAGGCACAAGGCGGCCTGCTTCAATTTCGAACTGGGCTAAACGTGTCGAAGTGCCGCCAATATCGCCAGCGAGAATCATGTAGCAGGTGAGGGATTAGGGGATAGGGGTCAGGGGCTAGAGCACGCAGAGATCAATCATTCGGAATCAAAAGTCAGCAAAAAGCATCTCACGCTTTCTTTTCCACGTGCCCGCCAAATTGAAATCGCATGGCTGAAAGCAGTTTGTCCGAAAACTCATCGGCGCCGCGCGAAGTAAACCGTTGATAAAGCGCGGTACTAAGCACCGGCGCCGGTGCACCTTCTTCGACAGCGGCTTGAATGGTCCAGCGGCCTTCGCCGGAATCAGAAACATGACCAGTATATTTCGCTAGCTGCGCATCGTCAGCAAGCGCCGCAGCGGTCAAATCCAACAGCCACGAGGCAATGACGCTGCCGCGCCGCCAAACTTCCGCGATATCTGGCAAGTTCAAATCGTATTGATAATGCTCGGGATTTCGCAAGGGTGTCGTTTCGGCATCGGTGGTGCGCCCGACTTTGCCGACATTGGCATGCTTGAGCACATTTAGCCCTTCCGCATAGGCCGCCATCAGCCCGTACTCGATGCCGTTGTGAACCATTTTCACAAAATGGCCGGCGCCGCTGGGTCCGCAGTGCAGATAGCCCAACTCCGCGGTTCCCTTCATTTTTTCGCGCCCCGAAGTGCGCTCAATGTTGCCCATGCCGGGAGCCAGAGTTTTGAAAATCGGATCGAGGTGTTCCACGGAATCGGTCGGCCCGCCAATCATCATGCAATATCCGCGTTCCAATCCCCACACGCCGCCGCTGGTGCCGACATCGACATATCGAATGCCTATTTTCTGCAAATCTTCAGCGCGGCGAATGTCGTCAATGTAATACGAATTGCCGCCGTCGATCAAAATATCGCCCGCAGCCAATTTCGGCACGAGTGTAGCCAATGTTTGATCCACGACACCGGCAGGGACCATCAACCACACAGCCCGCGGCTTGGAAAGCTTGGACAAAAACTCATCCATGGTGTGTCCTGGGGTCGCGCCTTCTTTTCCCAGGGCATCGGCCGTCGCGGGATTCACATCGAACACGACGCATTGGTGGCCGTTCTTCATGAGCCTCCGCACCATGTTTGCGCCCATGCGGCCCAAGCCAATCATTCCGAGTTGCATTGATTATGCTCCTTGTGCAATCGCGACCCACGGCCGCACAACATCTATAAACTTTTACGGGTATGAATGAGATTTTAGGGATCCCGCCATTTGCCTTGACGATCGGCAACAAGCTTATCGGCATCCTTGGGTCCCCACGAACCAGCTTCGTAATTTGGAAAACCTGGAGGCGACTGTTTTTGCCAGGCTTCAATAATCGGGGTAATAAATTCCCATTGGGCGTCAACTTCGTCCGACCGCATGAATAACAGGGGAATGCCTTTAATGGCGTCTAGCAACAACCGCTCATACGCTTCCGGCAAGCCGATGTGAAAGGCGTGCTCGTAATCAAATTCCATTCGCACCGGCTGCAGCGAAAAGCCCATTCCCGGCTGCTTGGTTACAAACGACAGGCTGATGCCTTCATCGGGCTGAATGCGGAACACCAATACGTTCGGCTCCTGGTTAATCGCGCCCACGCCGTCCATTTCAACTTCCATGCTTGGGGTGTGGCGAAGGGGACGATCTTTAAACCGAATGGCGATTTCCGTTGCTCGCTTGGGCAATCGCTTGCCGGTTCGCAACAAAAATGGCACGCCTGCCCAACGCCATAAATCTACCTGCGTGCGCAGAGCAACGTATGTTTCGGTCTTGGAATCTTTTGCCACGCCGAATTCATCCCGATAGGCGGGCACACGTTGGCCATCGACGGTGCCGGCACTGTATTGCCCGCGAACGGTCATCTTATCGACGCTGTTGCTGGTAATGGGCACCAAATTCCGCAGCACTCGCAGTTTTTCGGTGCGTACATTCACGCCTTTCAATCCACCGGGAGCATCCATCGCGGCATACGCCAACAATTGCAGCACGTGATTTTGCATTACGTCGCGAATGGCGCCTGCGGTGTCGTAATAACTTCCGCGGTGCCCCTCCATGCCCACCGTTTCGGCAACAGTAATTTGCACGTGATCGACAAATTCACAATTCAGCAAGGGCTCAAAAATAGCATTCGCAAACCGGAACGCCATCATGTTCAGCACGGTTTCCTTGCCGAGGTAATGATCGATCCGGTAAATCTGATCTTCTTGCATGAAGCGGTGAATATCCGCATCCAAAGCGCGCGCGCTGGCTAAATCGTGTCCGAAGGGTTTTTCGATGACCACTCGATACCACGGCGTGCCGGGACTGTAACGGTGGATTAATCCCTGAGCGGAGAGTTGATCGATCACTGACGCAAAAAACGTCGGTGAAATGGCTAAGTAGAACAGCCGGTTACCCGGCATGTGGCGCTGGCTTTCGATGCCGGTGATCCGCTGCGACAGACTGGCGTAGCTTTCCGTATTGCCAAAATCGACCGATTGGTACTGCAGCAGCGCGGCAAATTGATTCCATTCGTCGTCATTGGCGGGCTTTAATCTCCCGTGCGATTCCACTGCTTTGCGCGCCAAATCGCGGAACTGATCGTCGGTGTTTTTTTCGATCGCCACGCCCACAATCGCCAGTTGATCGGGCAGAAATTTTCCCTGCCATAAGGCAAATAAGGCGGGCAGAATTTTGCGACCGGAAAGATCTCCCGTGGCGCCAAACAATACCAGCACGGCCGGTTCCTGCGCCGCAGCCGAGGCCACCATTTTCGGAGCAGTTTTAATAGCCGGTCCATGAGCACGAATAATTTGAGCGGTTGGCATGGTTTGCTTAATTAAGTTTGAAAAGTCGTTATCATAATGCCGCGGCACTTTGTCGCGCTAGGATGATTGTGATGCTTCTCTCCGTTGGCGGATTAACAAACGGGCAGCTGGTTCGTCTAACAGCCATGTAAGCGATTGAATCGGTTTGACACCCGAAGAGGGAAATCGCTTCGGGTCGGCGGGTCCCTCGATGACGTCCTGCACAATTTTTGCTTTGCTGTCGCCGGAAACCAAAAACATCACCTGCCGCGCTGCGTTAATTAGCGGAAACGTAAACGTTACCCGATCGACCGGCGGCGGCAAGACTCCCGGGGGACTCCAGGTAACCCAATGGGTTTTGTCGTCTAGCGAAGGCTTGCCGGGAAAAAGCGAAGCTGTGTGGCCATCATCTCCTAAACCCAACAGAATTAAATCGAACGATGGGAAGCTAACCGCATCGGTCCCTGGCGAGTTGTATCCGAAAAATTGCCGGAGGCTGGCGGCGTAACTTTCCGCACACTCAGCCGGCGTGCCGACGGCAGTATTTATCGGCAGCACATGCTGCGGATCGATTCGGGCGGGCTGCAACAGTGAATCGGCCGCTAAACGATAATTGCTGCGCGAATCGTCGTGAGGTACACAGCGCTCATCACCGAAAAACAGCCAGGTCCGGGACCAATCGATTTGAGAATGAGCCTCTGCCTGTGGAAGTAGTTTGTAGGTGCGCTCCGGCGTGGAACCACCCGAAAGCACCAACGTGAAGCGATTGTTGCGAGCGATCGCCGACTTCGCCGCCACCGCAATCAATTCAGCAGCCTTTGCCGCCAGACGAGTGGCATCTGTCGAGATTAACACTTCAGTTTGGCAGTCGACCACGGCCATCGAAGATTTTCCGTGCAAAATTGGCGCAAATCGAATCGGAGCCGAGCGGTGCTTTACCAACCTGCCCTACTTTGTATACATTGATCGGCGATAAGTCTATGAGTCTGCCGTGGATTGCGGCGGCTCAGTGTCATGGAAGCCAATGGCGACGCCCGCACGTCGTTAAGAGGCGCAAGATGCTCCAAATCCCGTTGCTTGCCGCCGCGGCGGAAAACATTCTGCAAGATGTTTCCACGTTGCATCCGGTTTCTCCTCCGGCGGAATCGATCCGCTATTTGTTCTATTTTGTCGTGGCCGTGGCCTTAGTCATTTTGGCCGTGGTCTGGGGTGTGCTGTTTTATTCTCTGGCGCGATTCCGGCAGAAGAAAAACACCGGCGGCGCAAGCAGCCCTAGTGGGCAACCTGCCAACTCTGAAATAACTACCGCCGAACCGCCTCAGGTTTATGGCAGCTTGCCGATTGAAATTGCTTGGACGGTAGCCCCGGGCATCATTGTTCTGCTGTTGGCCCTGGTGATTGTCCGCACGGAACTGGAAGTGCGCATCAAAGCGCCCGCCACAACCGCGGGCACAAATGCTGTTACGGCCACGGTAATTGGCCATCAATGGTGGTGGGAATATGTCATCGAGCAGAATGGCGACCAAACGGTGAATGTGGTCACGGCCAATGAACTGCACGTGCCCGCGAGCGGTGGATCAGATTCCGTCGAGACGTTGCGACCTGTTTATCTCACGCTGAAATCGGCCGACGTTTGCCACAGCTTTTGGGTTCCGCGGCTGGCGGGCAAAACCGATTTGATTCCTGGCAAAACAAATCAAATGTGGTTCCAAACCACCCAGCCAGGTTTGTATTTTGGCCAGTGCGCTGAATACTGCGGCGCGCAGCACGCCAATATGCTGTTACGGGTGTATGTGGATACGCCGGAAACTTTTGCGGCTTGGTTGGCTAACGAACAAAAGCCGGCCGTGGATGATGCCGCCATGCGTGAAGGGCGACAGGCGTTTTTGGCGCAATCGTGCGTGAACTGCCACACGATCCGCGGCACAACCGCGAAAGGAAAATTCGGGCCGGATTTGACCCACTTGGCCGCCCGCGAAACGTTTGCCGGCGGGATGATCAAATTGAATCGCGATAATTTGCGGTTGTGGATTCGCGATCCGCAGCAAATTAAAGGAGAGTGCCTGATGCCGGCGTTCGGCTTAAGCGATCGAAATGTGGATTTGATTACCGACTATTTGATGACGTTGAAATAGCACGCATGTCAATCGTTGCAAAACCCGCTGCACTGGAACGACCCTATTGGACGGCCACGCTACACGATTGGGTAACGACCGTCGATCATAAGCGCATTGGCGTGATGTACGTGCTGATGGCGGTCGTGTTTTTAATAATTGCCGGGTTGGAAGCGCTGGCCATTCGCTGGCAGTTGTTCATGCCCGAAAACACGTTTTTGGGGCCTGACCGGTTCAATCAGTTTTTCACGATGCACGGCACCACGATGGTGTTCTTCGTCGGCATGCCCATTTTGATTGGCATTGCGAATTACATCGTGCCGCTGCAAATTGGCGCGCGCGACATGGCGTTTCCACGGCTGAATGCCTTTGGATTTTGGGTCACGCTGTTCGGCGGCCTGTTGGCATATTTCAGTTTTTGCATTCCCGGCGGGCCGCCAGCAATCGGCTGGTTTGCTTACGCGCCCTTGACGGAACGCGCTTTCAATCGCGGGGCGGGCGTAGATTTTTGGACGCTAGGGCTGCTGATTAGCGGCGTTGGCACGATTGCGGCCGGCGTGAATTTTGTGGCCACCATTCTGACCATGCGCTGCCCAGGAATGACGCTGGGGAAAGTGCCGTTTTTCACGTGGACGATTCTGTGGACAAGCGTGCAAATTCTGCTGGCGATTCCGCCTTTGACTGCCGCGTTGATTATGGTCGAGTTCGATCGGGCCTTGGGAGCAAACTTTTTTAATCCACAAAACGACGGCTCTGCGTACTTGTGGCAGCATCTCTTTTGGTTCTTCGGTCATCCGGAGGTGTACATTCTGATTTTGCCCGCATTTGGCATGATTTCGGAAGTGATTCCAGTATTTTCCCGCAAAGTGTT
>DASRSD010000055.1 GCA_035656635.1 Pirellulales bacterium | reverse complement strand
ATTCCGCGTTCATCCCGATTAAAGGTTTCTTGCGCATTGCTTTCTCCTTGACACGTCGTGTGTCTGAAATTGGGGTGAGAAAATTCGGCCTGGCTACACGACGCCGGCGCGGCGTCTAACAGAATAGCTGGCATGTTTCCGTCCCTGAAATCACGCTGCTGTGTTGCCGCCGAACCTGCTGGGCCCAACTCAGAATCCTTCCGAGCTGTGCCCCACAATCATTCGAGCGAGCAACGGTCCACGAATTATTTCTCTGGCCGTGTCACCCCAGCCAGAACAATCAAACTGGGGCCAATGTAGCCACCCGCTCGCAGAGAGCAAGCTTTTCCGCTATTTTGCGCAAAGCAGCCCATGCTAGCTCAACATAGTGTGCTAGCAAGAATAGTAGTCAGCGGCCCGTCGTCAAGATTCGATGAGGATGCGTGGTGATGAAGTACCGTAATGTTTGCGTTGAAGCGCTGGGATATACGCTTCCAGACGAAGTGATTTCGTCTGAGGAGATCGAGCGGCGCTTAGAACCGCTGTACACACGCCTGAAGTTGCCCGCCGGCCGTCTGGAATTGATGACCGGCATCCGCGAGCGCCGGGTGTGGCCGCCAAACACATTGCCCAGCCAAATCAGCGTGCAAAGCGGACAGCGAGCGCTCGACGTCGGCGGAATCGATCAGCGCCACATTGGCGCGCTGATTCACGGTTCGGTCTGTCGCGATTTTCTAGAGCCTGCCACGGCGTGCAGCGTGCATCATCACTTGGCATTACCCGCGGACTGTTTGATTTACGATGTTTCCAATGCCTGCCTGGGCTTGCTGAACGGCATGGTGCAAGTGGCTAACATGATTGAGCTAGGCCAAATTCGAGCGGGCCTTGTAGTGGCCAGCGAAGTCAGCCGCCCTTTGATGGAAACTACCATTGCCATGTTGAACGACAATCAATCGCTCACCCGCGATACCGTGAAGCCAGCCTTGGCCTCGCTGACCATTGGCTCGGCCAGCGCCGCCGTGCTGCTGGTGCACAGCGATTTAAGCCGCACGCAAAATCGTTTGCTGGCAGCCGTTGGCCGAACGCACACGGCAGCGCATCAACTGTGCCACAGCGGGCGCGATGAAACCGTGGGCGGAGGCATGGCCCCACTGATGCAAACCGATGCGGAAACACTCATGCACGAAGGCATTGCCGTCGGCCGCGAAACGTTCGTTCAACTACTCGCTGAACTGGGCTGGTCGCTGGCCGACGTTTCCAAAACAGCTTGCCACCAGGTCGGCTCGGCTCACCGCAAAATGATGTTGGAAAAATTTGGGCTGAATCCGGCGATCGACTTTGTTACGTTTCCGTGGTTGGGCAACACGGGCGCGGCGGCGCTGCCGGTCACGCTGGCCGCCGGCATGGAGCAAGGCCATTATCAAAGCGGCGATCGCATTGCCATGCTCGGCATTGGCTCGGGCATCAATGTGCTGATGCTGGCGATGGAATTGCAACAGAGCTTAGTCGCCGGCGGCAAGTTTGAATGAGTCGTTCGTTGAGCGATATGTGAGGCGGCCGTTCGTTGACCGCGACAACTTTCGGTGCGAGAATGTACGCACCATGAGCGATCATCCTTCTACCGACGAGCCCTTCGGAGCCCCTCTCGGCGCTGCGGAGCGAATGACGCTGGACGAATACCGTCGCCGTGCCGCTGCAGGCGCATTCAGCACCAGCCAGGCGTTCGAGCTGCTCGAAGGCGTCGTGGTTCCCAAAACTCGACAAACGCTGCGACACGAAACGGCGGTCGAAAAGCTGCGCGACCTGATCGGCATTATGATCCCCAACGGCTGGCACTTGTTGGCGCAACAACCAATTGCCTGCGGAGACAGCCAGCCGGAGCCGGATTTAGCCGTTGCTGCCGATGTACTGAACGAATTCGCCAATCACCCCCCCACCGCCGAAAATGTTCCGCTGGTGGTGGAAGCGGCCGACGGTTCGCTCCTTTCCGACCGCAAACTGAAAGGCCGCATTTACGCCCGGGCCGGCATTGTTTGCTACTGGCTGTTGAATCTGATCGATAGCCAATTGGAAGTTTACACGAATCCCAGCGGCCCGGTTCCGATGCCCGGCTATCAAGAGAAGCGTGTGTACCGCACGGAGGACAGAATATCGCTGGTGATTGCCCTGGACGATTTGGGCACGTTGCGCATCGGCGACATTCTGCCGTAAAAATCGAGTGAATCGCGGAAACGCAAAGACACTGAGAAGATTGATGCGGGCAGATTTTTAATAAGGAATCCAGGAATCCAGGAAATATCCAAGGCGAAGTTGATTCTCAATCGTTTATTCTAATGATCATTCCTTGTTTCCTGACATCCTTATAAATTTTTTCGTTCTTTCTCTGTATCTCCGTGTCTCTGCGGTTCAAATCAGTCCCGCAGGGCACGGCGGATCAGTTCGCGGTCAAAATAATTCACGCTCATGCCGGCATCGATCACCATTTGCTGCGCGTTGATGCCGCTGGAGCGCGGGCTTAGCAAAAACGCTGCTGCATTGGCCACTTCCTCAGTCTGCACCGCCTGTTTGCGCAGTGTGGCCTGCTCGGCATAGAGATACGCATCGACGTAGCCAGGAATACCGGCTGAGGCCGAGGTTTTCAACAATCCCGGCGCAACGGCATTGAAGCGCACTCGGGAAAAGCCGCTGAACGATTTAGCCAAGAACGCCAAGGACGAATCGAGCGCCGCCTTCACGGGCGCCATGAAGCCGTAATTTTCCGCGGCCATGCGCGTGGTCGAAATCGACACGCTCACCACCGACGCATCCGGGTCGAATAGCTCCCGCAATGCATTGGACACCGCAATCAGCGAGAAGCAAGAAATATCGACCGCCCGTAAAAACGCATCTTTCGACGTTTCGTGAAATGGCCTTCCGGCAACTCCCTCTCCCCTGACGGGAGAGGACGGGGTGATGGAATTTGCCGCTTCCGCACTGCCGTAATCTGCGAAAGCAATGGAGTGGCACAATCCATGCAGTTGCGGCCGAATTTCGGCCAACTGATTTCGCAGCCGGGCAATTTGGGCTTCGTGCTCCACGTCGCATACCAACACTGGAGCAGCGTCCACTATTTTTTGCACACTGTCCCGCCGAGCTTCGGTGCGGACCGAGTAGACGACGTCGGCACCGACTTCGGACAACACCCGTCCCACGTGCCAGGCCACGCTTTTGCGATTGGCCACGCCCATCACTAACACGGTTTTGCCCGCGAGTTGCAAAAAATCGGTCATGGCGGCGCCTCACTTTTCGCCACCAGCATGCATGCAAATTCCAATCGGGCGGCCAGCTTTCCGTTGCACGTTACTTTGGCATCGAAGAAGAACGCGTCGGCCAACTGCTCGCGCAATTGCACTTCTAGCTCGATGGTATCGCCCGGCCGAACCATTTGTTTGAACCGCACTTCATTCATCCTTGTGACAACGGGCATCGCTAGCGAAGCGTTGCAATCTGGCGGCGTGCGCTCCGAGGGATCATCTGCGCGCTGCGTTTGCGTTGTTCCGCCCAGTAAAATCGCTCCGGCCTGTAGCGCGGCTTCGCACAATAGCACCCCCGGCACGACCGGCTCGTCGGGATAGTGCCCGGCGAAAAACCATTCGTCGCCGGAGAAATGCTTGCGGCAAACAATTCTGCCGCCATCGCGAGAAACAATTTCGTCCACCAGCAAAAAGGGCGGCCGATGCGGAATTGCAGCGTAAATTTCAGCCAGACTCTTATTCATCGGATCGGTTATGAACCGCAGAGGCACGAAGACGCAGAGAGGAACAAAACAGAAGAGGTCTTATAAGAGGCTGTTTCAAAACTGGACTTCCTTCAAGGGTGGCTGGGGTCGAGTGCCGCCGAGCCCCCAGTGAATAGGCTGCTGGGGTCGACCGAAGGGAGCCCCCAGCCACCCGATTCCTAGTTTTGAAACAGCCTGTTATAAATTTCTTCACTGCCTTCTCTATGTCTCAGCGTCTCCGTGGTTATTCAATGGCCACAGCATCACGAGATGAAGTTTTCGTCAGTAGGGCATCCACGTCGTTGGCCACAATCACGCCATAATTCATCGCGCCCAGCCAGCCCGACATAATAATGCCCACGCTGCCGGCATGATACAGCCCAGCAATTTGTTGCGGCAGTCCGCGGCTGACGGCCAAGCCTTCAAACTTGGTGCCAAAGCTGGCCCCGTTCACGTGCCGGGTGTAATGCTCGAAGGTGCGGGGAGTGGCGGCCTCCGCATGATCGAGCCGATCGCGCACGTTCGGCACGTATTTTTCCAACGTGGAAAGCGTCGTTTCGATTAAATCGCGCTTGCTGAGCTCGTATTCTTCGTCGCTCAGACTCGCCCAATCTTCGTATCGAGCATTGGTGCTCGAAACCACCAGGCACCGATCGCTCCCCGGCCGCATTTGCGGATAATAAAACGAGAACGTGCGGCTGGTAATGTCGCGGCTCAACAGCAACTCGGTGCGGAACAGCGGCGCGGCCGAGCTAAACAGCAAATCGCCGCAGGCCGAATCGATCATTTCCCCCGGCTTCAGCGCCATATATACCTGCGTGCTGGAATTGTTAAGCCGCACCGCGCGGGCTTCCTCAACAAACCGTCCGTCGAAACATTCTTCGCCCACCAACCGAAACACGGTGGCTTTCAAATTGGCGTTCGACACGACGGCCGAGGTTTTAATGTCGCGCCCATTCACGCGCACTCCAACCACACGACGCTGGCGATCGACCAAAATACGCTCCACATCGCAGCGAATGCGCACATCGACGCCGTTGCGCTCCAGCTCTGCTTGCATCAGCTTGATGAGCCGATCGGTCCCGCCTTCAAACGTGTACACCCCTTGAGACATGAAGTTGGAAAACACAATGCCATACGTGATGGCCGGATCTTCCAGCGTAGAGCCGTTGGCATAGGTGATCGGTTCCATCAGCAGGCGAATCACATCTTCGCGGCCGGGAAAAAACTGCTCGAACAATTGGCCCACGGTGGTCGATTGATCGTCGTAAAAATTCATCCGCCGCACGGTGTCAAAAAACAGATTCACCTGCTCCGGCGGCACGCCGAACTGCGTTGCCAGCAGCCTTGTGAAATCGTCTCGATCGAACGAAGTGGTCAGCGAAAACATGGGGTTGTCGAAGCGAATGTGCTTTAATTGCACAATCGAATCGGCAATTTCCTGCGTCCAATAGCGGCGGCAGCTTTTGATCATGCCAATGGGAAAGCCATGCAGCGAAATATCAAAAATATGGCCCCCCGGCCGACGAAACCACGTAGCCATGCCCCCCAATTTGTAATGCTGCTCCAACAGCAGCACTCGCTGCCCGGCCCGGGCCAGGGTATTGGCGCACGTCAACCCGGCCAGGCCGCTGCCAATGACAATGCAATCGTACCGCTGGGCAACGTCGTGGAGAAAATCGCGAGGCATCTTCGGTTAGCTCCCGCCGGCTGCGGCGGGAAAAATTGCACAGGGTCCCCGTCGTGGCCGCCGGGGCTAAACTCGCTGCAACAGCATGTTCGCCACTTGAATGCCGCTGGTCAGCGTGCCAACGATGCCCACATAACCTTGGTCGGCGCCGCACACAAACACATGATCGAAGGGGGTGCTTGCATCGTACCGTTTTTGCGGCGCGCCGTATACCGCCCCGTAGTCGTGACCGGTGAAATGGCGAATCGTGCGGGGCGTGAACGTATCGTGAGCCACCACATGCTGCGAAACATTCGGGATAAACCGAGCCGCGGAATCCAACAGCCGCTGGCGCCAATGTTGCTTTTGAAATGAATAATCTTCCGGCCCCAGCGCGGCCCAACGATCGAAATTCGCCAGGGCTGTAAGGCGAATCGTCCCTTCGACGGGCTGGGGTAATTTGGCGTTTCCCAACGCTTGCAGGCCAGTGCTGTCGCCATTTTCTTCCCCCGCCGCGTATTGGTAATTGTTGGGCGAACACACAATGCCGCTGCGCAGATCGGCAAAATCATCCGGCCGGGCATAATCGAACCGCGGCGCATCGTTGTAGAACACAATGGTGTCGGCAAATCCCAAATCGCGCGGCTGGCAATCCAGCGTGCAAATCGATTCGAAGAATGTCATTCGGCCGACAGGACCGGCAGGCTGTTGCGGGCGCTGCGCGTTCTCACTGTGGGAGAGAGTTGAGGCGAGGCTGCCTGTTCGACTTCCGACGCCCTCACCCTGCCCTCTCCCAAAGGGAGAGGGTTGAGCAATGGCTTCGACTTTCTCTGGTGTGGCCGCGCACAGCCGCATGGTTTCGTTCCAGCCGGCCGACGAAATCACCTGCCGTGCAGTCAACTCGGCGCCGTCGTCCAGCACGACGTGGACCACTTCGCCACGATCGGCAGAAATTTGCTGCACGCCGCTGTGCAATCGCAGTTCGCCCCCCAACTGCTTGAACCGCTGCACCAGTGGCTTCAAGATCGTGCGAATGCCGCCGCGCGGCCGACACAAACCTTCTAGAAAAATTGCCCGAAATAACACGCTGAACGAGCCCCAATCCAGATCGTGCTCGGTCGCGCTGCCGTAAAACATCACCGGGCACAACAACATTTCGATTAACTGCGGATCGCGAAGCGTGCCGGCCAACATTTCCCGCGCTGAAGTGGCAGCCTGCGGCGATTGGAGCTCCTCATAATTCAACAGTGCCGCCAGCATGCGCGGGTAATGGTCGCGCTCCGCCGGAAAGGCGCGCACAATTTCCGCAGCCAACCGTGCTGGATCGTTATCGAATTGCAAGCGCACGTCCGGAAATGCAATGACCGAGCCATTTTGCTCGGCCAGCTCGAATTCGTCCCAACTCAACCGCAACTGTCGCATCAGCCGCGGCAACGGGCCATGCTTGGCCCCGCGCGGGGCGTAATTGGTAAGTGCGTGCAAGCCGACGTCGTAATTACGGTCATCAAGCCGATAGTAAGAATTCAAGCCGCCAATCGCGTAATGCCGCTCCAGAATGCACACCCGGCGGTCGAACATGGCCAGGCGAATGCCGGCCGCTAACCCCGACATGCCGGCGCCAATGATAATCACGTCGTACATGGCAGGACGCGGAATTGCGAGGCACAAAGCGGCGCCAATTAGGCGCGCTGCAAACCGCTCATCAGCGGCTCCAAGTACTTCACCGTGCTGGAAAGCGTGGCCAGGTGAACGTAATCGTCCTCGGGAATTTGGATGCGGTAGCGCTTGCGGAGTTCCATCACAATGTCGAGAAAATCCATGCTATCCAGCTCGATTTGCTCGCGCAACGGCTTATCGTTGTCGAGGTTGCTCAAATCCTCGTCGGGCACAATATCGGACAGAATATTGATCAGTTCATCCCGAATGTCCGTCGCCGTCATGCTTCACACTCCAACAATTCCCAAGACTAAAAACTTCAACTTAACACAGTGTGCACTTAAATTATACGCGCGTCACCACCACCACCGAATTAATTCCCAGCATGCCAAATGAATTATTCAAAATGGTGTCGACCTTCGGCAGTTCGCGCGGCTCGTTCACAATCAAACCCTCCAGCCGACACTCTGGATCGACTTGTTCCAAATTGATGGTCGGATGACAGGCGCCATCGCTAAAGGCCGGCAGGTTGCCCGCCAGTTCCAACGCGCCGGCTGCGCCCATCGCATGCCCAATGTAACTTTTGGTGTTGTTGAACCGCGTGATGCTGCTGCCGCCGAACACTTGCCGCAAGGCCGCGCACTCCTGGGCATCGCCGGAAGTGGTGCCGGTGGCGTGCGTGCTGACAATATCGACCTCTTCGGCCCCCATCCCCGCACGCCGCAAGGCCGATTGCATGCACTGCGCCTGCCGCTCGGGATTGGGCATCACAAAATCGCTGGCATCGCTGTTGATGGCCCAACCGGCCACCTCGCCGTAAATTTTTGCGCCGCGATCTTTGGCATCACTCATTCGTTCCAGCACATACATGCAGCCTCCCTCGGCCACGACAATGCCGGTGCGCTGGGCATCGAAGGGACGCGAGGCTTTGGTGGGATCATCGTGCCAGGCCAGCGCCCCCTGGGCTTTGAAGCTGGCAAAAATTCCAAACGTGTGAATGCTTTCCGACACGCCGCCGGCCAAGGCCACATCGCACTCGCCCAGCAGCAACATTTGGGCCCCTTGAATCACTCCAGCATTGCCGGCGGCACAAGCAGCGCCAATCGTATAGTGCGGCCCGGTAATGCCCAGGCTGAGCGAAATTTCCCCCGCCGGATTGTTGGCCACGGTCCGCGGATTGTGATGGTGCGACCAAAACTTCGTGTCGTAATCGAACTCTTTCAGCTGATAAATTTCGTTCTCGGTTTCGACGTTGCCATGCTCGGTGACGCCCACATACACGCCGACATTGGCTTTATCGAGGTTCGCCCAATCGAGTCCGGCGTTGGAAATGGCCTCGTTGGCGCAGTAAATGCCGATGCTGCCGGCCCGGGTGCCGCGGCGGACTTCCTTCTTCTTTTGGTAGCGCAGCTCGTCGTACTCGCAAATGCCCGCCACCGTGGCGCCCACGTAGCGAATTTCGTAAGGCCGCACGGCGCTACGCCCGGCCAGCAAATTGGAGCGAAACTCGCCCAAGTTATTCGCCCCGGGCGCGGTCAGCCCCACCCCGGTAATAACAATCCGTTGTGTGTCGGGGCGAGCAATCATAAAGTTCATCCGTGCCAGTGGTTAAACACTTTAACCTATCGCAGAAGTCGCGGCCTGGCAAGTGGGCGCTGGATGGGTTTTAAGCCGACTACCTCCGGTTCGTTGGGCGCCGTAATTGTGGTTCTGTTTCACGAAAAGCGATAGCATGGCGTCCATGAAAATCCACCAACTTATCTGGCCACAAGATAGAATTGAGCATATTGCGACTCATGGCGTGACTCCCAGCGAAGTGGAACAATATGCTTTAGCGCGCCGTTGGTGCTACGGGCAAAATCGCAAGGCAAAAATCCGGTTTACTACATTCTGGGGCAAACGACGACGGGCCGATATCTGTTTTGTGTTATCATTAGCTTTCCTGACGGCAACGGGTATCCTGTGACCGCGCGCCCGATGACCGAGAAAGAAAAAGCTCGATACAAGCAATGGAAAAATCGATGAACACTTCTCCCTTGCCGCAAACTGACTCGATTCGTGAATTGGCCAAGTTCTGGGACGCTCACGATGTGACCGACTTCGACCACGAACTCGAAGAAGTTAGCGAACCTGTTTTCGAAAGTAAGCAATTTCTGACTTTGCCACTGGCGGGCGCTGAGGCTGAGGCGGTTCACCAAATGGCAAAGTCTCAAGGGATCACCGACGCCCAGCTTGTTAGGCAATGGGTACGGGAAAAAATTGAATCGCATTAAACTAGATGCGATTTGCCGCAGTCAGGCATTGTGCAACATGTCGGCGATTACACAAAGAATTTGTGTAGTGGCTCCAAGCCCACGGCTCGCCGCCAGATGGTGATTTGGCCGACGTGCAGCGCCGCATGTGCCGTTAAAATGTGCAAGACAGCATGGCCGATGGTGGGGAAGAACGCGCGATGCTTTTCGTCGGGTAAGGCGTGCTGTAAACCATGTTCGCCAAGCACGGCGAACTGCTTGGTAATGCGATGCTGGCAATCGGCCAGCGCGGCCAACAGCGATTCCTTGGACGGATATGCCTCGCGATGGTCGCTGGGAATGCTCCCCGTTCCAAAGCGCGGCTGCCAATCGGCAGGGAGCCACGACGACAGGCCCATTTCGCCTCCGATGGCTTCCAGGCTGTATACCAAGTGTCCCAA
Organism: Pirellulales bacterium; assembly: GCA_035656635.1. NCBI lineage: Bacteria > Pseudomonadati > Planctomycetota > Planctomycetia > Pirellulales > Pirellulales bacterium. The sequence goes on along the minus strand of DASRSD010000055.1, from coordinate 32,800 downwards.
AACCCAGGCCGGATGGTTCACCACCCCGGGCGGTTGTTTTGTCATCAGTTCATCGGGAACATCATCCACAAGCCGACGCAAAAAATCGAGCGTCATGGCATTGCTGTTCAAAATCTCTGGAATCATTGCCGAACCTAAGAATTCCTATTTGCTCGCGCGGCCAGCGTAGGTCCGGCCTAGATAATCGACAATCGCCCGTTTCAGCTCCAGCGCGTCGATTGCGCCGTCGTGGCGATAAATTACTTTGCCCCCGGGCGCTATCAGCATGGTATAGGGAGTGGGGCCCTGCCACTGCGGATCGAGAGCGACGGCCAGCTTGTCCTTATCTTCGCCGGTGAACAAATAGTTTTTGCCCGAGGCGTGGGCTTCTTGCAGCGCTTTTTGCGCCTGATCTTTATCTGCGGGCTCGTCCAAGCTAATGGTGATAAACTCGAAGGGACGCTTGCGGTACATGCGATTCATCGTCACCAGGTCAGGCATTTCCGCCACGCAATCGCCGCACGATGAGGCCCACAAGTTTACCAGCAGCAACTTGCCGGGATGAGCGTCTTTTTCCTCGGTGGCTTTGCCCGGCGCTGTGTTGGCGGCGTCGGTTGCTTTGTCTTCGACGGCCTTAGCTTGTTTCATCGTGCTGTCCGGCTTTTCGGCGGGGCTGCTATTGTTTTTCGCCAGCTTTTTGATTCCGTCCAAATCGATGGTTTCCAGCGTTACCGGTTCTTCATCCCACTTTTTGATCGAGCTAACGGCCGTTTGCTGCTTGTCGGCCCATTTGGTCGAGCAGCCGAAGACCCGCGTCGTTTCCACGGCGACCGGTTTGCCGGCCAGCACGGCCTCGATGGCGTTGCGGGCATCTTGCGACGTGACCTGGTGCACATCGGAATTGTCGACGCGCCCCTGGTAGCGCAGCTTGCGGTCGGCATCGAACACAAACACATGCGGCGTGGCCAACACGCCGTATGCGGCGGCCACTTCTTGCGTATCGCCATCGTACAAATAGGGGAACGTGAAGTTTTTTTCTTTGGCGCGAATTTTCATTTCCGCGAGCGAGTCGCTTAAATCGGTGTAGCCCAACTCATCGAGCCGCAAAGAATGGGGATCGTTGGGATTTATTGCCACCAGCGCCACGCCGCGGCTTTTGAAATCTTTATCGAGCTGAATAATGCGATCTTCATATGCCTGCGCCGCGGGACAGTGATTGCACGTAAACACCACCGCCAGCACTTTGGCGGCGGCATAATCGGCCAGCTTGTGCGTTTGGCCATCGACTCCAGGCAATTTGAAATCCGGCGCCGGCTGACCAATTTCCAGCGGCTTGGGCTGCGCGGCAAAAGCTGCGTCGAATTGCGCCGTGGCTAGCAGAATGCCGCCCAACAGCAGCGGCCCCCACATCATGAGTTTGGTCATCCTCAGTCGCATCTCCATAAAAACTCCGTTTGTTGAAGCCCGCGGCGTTATTTCGCAAACATCGCATCTTGCGGATTGCCGCGCGAGAGCAAATACGCCAACAGGTTCAGCACTTCTTGCTCGTTCAGCGGCTTGAGCAACCCGGTGGGCATCAGCGACACGGGCGAATCGTGCATGTCTTCAATTTCGTCGCGGGAAATGGTGACCGTCTTGGTTGAATCTTCCGGATCGGTCAGCAATACGATTTTCCCCCCTTCGTCTTTGACCACTCGGCCCGTGTAAGATTTGCCGCCGGTCGTGACCACCATTTTCGCCCGGTATTGATCCGAAATGGCTTTGTTCGGCTCGCTGATTTTTTGCACTAAATCTTTCATGCTGTAGCGGCCGGCCAGTTGTGTTAAATCAGGACCGGTCGAGCCACCGTCGCCGCCAAAACGATGACACACAATGCAGCGGGCTGCGGCGAACGTGGTGCGTCCTTTGCGGAAATCGCGATGATTGAGCGCGTTTGCGTTCGTCGCCAACTGCAACACTTCCTCGGCAGTCCAATCGTGGGTTGGCCCCTCCGGCTTGGGCAGCACCGGGGGAACATACGGCTTCCGGGCGCCGGCGGCTTCGATGGCCAGGCGCTCGGCATTGGTGCAATTGTCGTAGGCCTCGTTGCCAATGTTGTTCAGATATTTTTGGAAGCTGAAGCCGCCGCTAGCATGGCTGAGTTCGCGCAGACAATTGAAGAATGCCGCTCGCTGGTCTGGCGTCCAGCCCGCCTTGACCACGCGCAGAGCATACACGTAGGCAATTTTTTGCTGATCGGGATGATGTTCCAGCATGGCGGCAATCGGCCGGGCGAATTGCGTGTTGCGGCCTAGTAAATCGCCAAATTCCTCCTTCACCTGCGGGCTGGGCGCCGCCAACAGCGGCATGGTTTTGGCCACCACCGTGGGCGATTGTAACGCACACAGCAAATTGCACAGTTCGCGATTCACCAAATCGTTGCCGCCGGGATAATGGGCATCCAAGCGTTTGATTAGCGCTTCCTGCTGGGCGGCAGCGAGTGGACCCAGGCGAATAATGGCCAGCTCGTAATCTCGCAGCAATTCCAACTGTTGAAACGTGGTGAGCTTGTCAAAATCTAATTGGTTCAGCGCTTCCAGCAGCCGCGGCAGAATTTTTTTGTCGGCCTGATGGGCAATGGCCACCGCGCCGGTGATGAGTGTCTCCGGATCGGTGGCCATCAAAACTTTATCCTGCCACAATTCCACGGGTTGAAATTCCAGTGCCGCGCGCGCGTCAAATCGCAATAGGCGGTCGGAGCTACCCAACGCGGGCCACGCCAAATCGACGACCGCTTTCGAAGTGTCCGCCACCTTTCTTTGCAGCGCTTCCAGTTTGTGGCGGATTTCGCGCTGATCGGCATTGCGCGAATCGTGATAATCAACCGGCTCGGTCGATTCCGGCCCAACGTACCTAACGCGGAACAATTCCGATTGCAAATTTCGCCCGCCGACAATGAAATACAGCGCGCCGTCTTTGCCGACCACAATATCGGTCAGCGGCAACGCATTGCGCGATAGAAATTCTTCCTTGATCGCTTTATAGCTCGAGCCTTCCGGCTCCAGCGTGACCGCGTAAATCGTGCCATAGGTCCAATCGCAAGCGAACAAGGCCCGCTGATATTTCGCGGGAAATTTCGTCCCATAACCGAAGATCACACCCACCGGCGAGCCGGGCCCCATGTCGGCGGCCGGCGCTAAGCTGTCGACATAATACCAAGGCCAATCGCCGGCCCCGCTGCGCCAGCCGAAGTCACTTCCGGCCGAGGCGTGCACCAACCGCGTGGGCCGATACCACGGCAAGCCCATGTCCCATTCCATGTCCGAATCGTAGGCGAACAATTCGCCATCGGCGTTGAAATCCATGTCGTAACAGTTGCGGTACCCGGCACTGTACATGTTCCACGTTTTGCCTTCGGGATCGGTCTGCACGATGTATCCGCCCGGCGCCATGCGTCCCACGGCATGGCCGTTGGGATCCCACAGTCGCGGCAAAATTAAATCTTCGTCCCAAGTGACCGGCAGGCGCGAAGTGTATTCCGGATGCGCTTGCATATCCGCCGCACTCGGCTGGCGCGGCATGATGGTGTCCCACGGCAGCTCCGTGTGATTGCCGCACACAATAAATAGCGATTTGCCGTCCGGAGAAAGCTTAATGGCATGCGGACCGTGTTCGCCCATCGGCCCATGAAACTCGTGCAGCTTGACGATTTCGTCGAACTGGTCGGTCCCCTTGGTGTCACGCAGCCGATACAAGCCGCTGTCACGCCCATGGTTGACGACCACATATAAACTGTCGAAGGCATACAGCATGCCTTGGGCGCCGGTAATTTTGGCATCGAGCTTTTCAACTTTCGTTTCTTCGTTGCTGCCGATGGCTGGCGGCGTGACGCGATATAACCCTTTGGTGTTTTGATCGCTAACGATCAGCCGCCCCTTGTTGTCGGTGGCCATGCTCACCCAGGAGCCCTGCTCTTCCTTGGGCACGGTGTACAACCGCTCGACCTCAAAGCCCGGGGACGTGCGAAATTCGGTGCTGACTTTGGGCGCTTGCCCAGGTGATGCTTTTTTTTCCGCCGCCGCCGCGGGCTTGAAGCTGTCCTTCGTCGCCGCATCGTCGGCAGGACGGGCCGCTTGAATTGCGAAAAGCACGCCGGCGCAACTTGCCAGCAGAATTGGCCACCGCGTTCGCATGGTAGTTCCCCCAGGTTCGATTTTCACTCATCATAACCTGAGCGCCGGGCCAGCGGTATTGCCGCACAAAGTCCATGTTTTCCGGGCGAAATGTGCTTTCTCACGGTGGGGCGCTCGTAAATTGTGATCGCGCGGACAGCCGGTGCTAGCGGTTCGGGTCTGCGACAGATTTCCTGGCCCGCTGCGATCGTCCTATCCAGAAGTCGCCTTGACCGGCGGTCGACGGAAAACTATTCTCCCCGCCTCCGATAGTCTGCCCATTCGGGCATTGCCGTCTGTGGAGGTAGTTTGAGTCAGTTTTCGAGCTGTCGATCACGTCGCCAGGAAGGGGACGGCCGGCAGCATCGCTTGTCAAAATCGATTTAGATTATAGAGGCGCCCAAGGCATGAGGCCTGTTCCGCGTCCCATTTTAATTGTCTCCTTGCTGGCTTGTGCGGCTGTGGCCGGTTGCACTGGCTCGCTGCTGAACTCGCGCTCGCAAAGCCCGGAGCATGGCGATGCCCCCACGGTCGACGCCAAGTTGGTCGGCGATTTTGCCGCCCCGTATGGCACCTCGTACATTCGCGTGGAAGGGCCGGTGCTGGTTACTGGCTTAGCGGGCACGGGATGCGATCCGGCGCCAGGCTCGCAGCGTGCGGCGCTATTGTCCGATATGCAAGCGCATGGGGTCATTAATCCCAGCCGGGTGCTGGCCTCTCCCAATAATGCATTAGCCTGGGCCCGAGCATATTTGCCGCCGGGAGTTCGCAAAGGTGATCCGCTAGATATCGAAGTGCGCGTCCCACCGCCGACCGAAACCACCAGCTTGCGCGGCGGATGGATGATGGAAACGCAATTGAAGGAAATGGCGGTCATTGCCGGCAGCATTCGCAACGGGCACGTGCTGGCGCAGGCCGAAGGACCCGTGCTGGTGAATCCTGTGACGCCGGACAGCGACGACTCGGTTTCGCAATTGCGGGGCGTGGTGTTGGGGGGCGGGGTGGCGCTGAAATCGCGCTCGCTGGGACTGGTGCTGCGCGAAAGCGACAAATCGGTTTTCTTAAGCAAGCAAATTGGCGACGCCGTCAATCGTCGCTTTCACACCTACATTCGGGGCCAAAAACAAGGCGTGGCCACGCCGAAGACCGACGCCTTCATCGATTTGGAAGTGCATCCGCGCTACAAGTACAATTTGGGCCGGTATTTGCAAGTTGTTCGCAGCGTGGCGCTGTTTGAATCGCCGCAAGAACAACTGGCGCGGCTGGAATTGCTGGAGCGGCAATTGCTGGATCCGGTCACCAGCGCTCAGGCCGCCTTGCGATTGGAAGCCATTGGGCCCGATGCCCAGCGCGTGCTGAAAAAAGGCCTGGACTCTTCCGATTCCGAAGTCCGCTTTTATGCCGCCGAATCGCTGGCCTATCTCGATCAATCGTGCGCCGTCCCGGTTCTGTCCGAAACCGTGAAAAGCGAGCCGGCCTTGCGGGCCTATGCTCTCACGGCGCTGTGCGCCCTGGGCGATGTGCAATCTGCCGACGCCCTGCGCGATTTGTTCGATGTTTCCAGCGCCGAAACACGCTACGGCGCCTTCCGCGCCCTGTGGGCCATGAACGAGCACGATCCGCAACTTCGCGGCGAGCATTTGAGCGATAAATTCTGGCTGTATGTTGTGCCCAGCGCCGGCCCACCGATGATTCACGTGACGCACAGCTTCCGCCCTGAAATTGTGCTGTTTGGCGAAAATCAAAAATTCCAGTTGCCCCTCACGCTGGAAGCCGGCAATTCGATCATCGTGAAATCGCAACCCGACGGCCTCATCAGCGTGGCCCGGTTCAGCCTGCAAAAACCCGACGAGCGCCGCACGGTGGAGAACTCCGTGGCCGAGGTCATTCGCGCAATTGTCGAAGTCAGCGGCGATTACCCCGATGCGGTGCAGGCCTTGGAGGAAGCGCACTCCGGCGGAGCGGTATTGAGCCGGTTTGAGGTCGACGCCATTCCGGAGCGCGGCCGAGTTTACGACCGCAACCGCGTGGCCCGCACGTCCAAAGACAAGGATGGCAACGTGGCCTCTGCCCACGGTAAATCGGCCGATGGCGACGACAGCGAAACCACCGAAGTGCAATCGAACCAGCCGCTTCCCAATCTATTTGGCGGCGACACTCCCAAATTCAGCGAGTCGGCCGACGAAATGGAGCCTCCCGCGGCGGCGGAATCGGACAAAAATCAGGCCGAAGATTCCCCAAAAACCGCAGCCAAACCGAAGCCCTCTGGGGTAAAATGAAGGGACGCAGGCATAATGACCCATGACCAAGTCCCAATGACCAATTATCTTTGACATCTAGCGCCGGCCACATTGGTCATGGGTGCTTGTGCATTGGTCATTTGTTCTCTGTCCTCGGTTAGATTTCTTGCGGATTGAATTTGCCTCTGTCCATTTTTAGCACGCCCCCTCATGCTCAAGGCCCTCGAACTGATCGGCTTCAAAAGCTTTGCCGACCGCACGCGGTTCGAGTTCCCGCGCGGAATTACCGTGGTCGTCGGCCCCAACGGCTCGGGCAAATCGAATGTGGTCGATGCCATTAAGTGGGTGCTGGGCGAGCAAAGCGTAAAGAGCCTGCGCGGCAAGGAAATGATCGATGTCATTTTTGCCGGCTCGTCGGCCCGCAGCGCCCTGAACAGCGCGGAAACCACGCTCACCTTCGATAACGCCGACCGCCGCTTGGCCATCGACACGCCGGAGGTGCACATTACCCGCCGCGTGTACCGCAGCGGCGAGGGGGAATATTTCATCAATCGCCAGCCTTGCCGGCTGCGCGACATTCGCGATTTGTTTGCCGGCACCGGCGTCGCCACCGAAGCCTACAGCATTATCGAGCAAGGCAAGGTGGACGTCATGTTGCAGTCCTCGGCGAAAGACCGCCGGGCCATTTTCGAGGAAGCCTCCGGCATTAGCCGCTTCAAAGCGAAAAAAGTGGAAGCCTTGCGGCGGCTGGAGCGCGTCGATCAAAACTTGCTGCGCCTGCACGATATTGTCGACGAGGTGGAAAGCCGCCTGAAAAGCGTTCGCGCCCAAGCCGCCAAAGCCCGCCGCTACAAAGATTATGCCGATCGCTTGCAGGAGCTGCGCACGCAAGTGGGCCTGGCCGATTGGCGGGCGCTGGGCGAAAAACTAGCCGCCGTCGAAAACGAAGCCGCCGGGCTAAGGCAATTGGTCGCCGTCGAATCCGCTGCGGCGGAAGCCGCCGAGCAACACATCATTACGCTGGAAGCGCAAGCGGCGGAACTGGAATCTGCCCTTCAAGCCGCGCAAGCGCGCCTCTCCGGCAACCAGCAGCGCACCGCCGCCATGGAAACCACCATCGAGCATGAGCGCACCCGCGTGCTCGATTTGGAAGATCAGGCCGCGCGCCATCGCAAGCAATTGCACGCTCTTACCAACCGTGCCGGCGATCTGGCCGAATTGTGGCAGGCCACGCAAGCCGAAGTACAAGCGGCCGAAGTGAAGCATCGCGAAGTCGGAAATCATTTGGGCGACCAGCAGCGGGCGCTCACGGCCCTGACGGCGCAGCTCGATCAAATTCGTGCGGAAAACGAGCAGCGCCGAGCAACGCATTTGGAGCAACTGCGCACCAGCGCCGCTCTGACCAGCGAAATTAGCACTCTGGAAAACCGCTTGGCCCGCACCGAAGAAGCCCGCCAACGCAGCAATTTGCGGCTCACCGAATTGCAAACTGCCCGCGAGCGCCTCGAGCAAGATTTGGCGGCGCTGAACCAGCGGCAGCAAGAGTTAATCGAGCGCCGCGAGGAACGGGCCGCCCACTTGGCCGCTGCCCGTGAAGATTTGGCCGAAGGCCGCCGTCAGCATGCCTCCCGGCAGAAAGAACTTGCCGGCTGGCGCGAAAAGCACAGTGGTCTGACCCACCGGGCGGCCTTGCTGGAGGAGTTGGAAAAACGGCACGAAGGCGTCGACATTGGCCCCCAGCAAGTGCTGCAATATGCGCGCGAAAACCCGGATGGGCCGTTTCAACAGGTCCGTGGGCTGCTGGCGGACGTGGTGCAAGTGAGCATTGAGCTGGCGCCGGCCATCGAAGCGGCGCTGGGCGAGAAGGCGCAACACATTGTTATTTCGCCGGGGCGACGATTGCTCGATTATTTGATCGCCCACGGTAAGCGGCTCTCCGGGCGCGTCGGCTTTTTGCCGCTGGATGCCGCGGGCCCGCCGCAATTGAATCTCGATTTAAGCGAGCAACTGGGCGTCATTGGTCGGGCCGATCGCTTTGTGCAATCGGCGCTAGAGTTGGCGCCGCTGGTTCGCCGCTTGCTGGGCAACATCTGGATTGTCGAAAACCTCAGCCACGCCGTGGCGCTGGGCGAATCGGTGGGGCGCGGACTCAGTTATGTGACGCTGTCCGGGGAATTTCTGGCGGCCGACGGCACGCTGGTCGTGGGCCAAAAAGCAGCCTCGGCTGGCTTAATTTCTCGCCGCAGCGAGCTGCGCGCACTGCGTGCGCAAATCGCCGAAACCGAAAATAAAATTGCGGACATCGCCCGCGTGGTCACGGCCATGGAACAGCAAGTGGCCGTGCAAGATCAGGCCGTGGCTGGCGCCGTCGCGGCACATCAGGCTGCCAGCGAAGCGCTGGCGGAGCAAAAATTGCGAATTACCACTGCCGCCCAGCGGCGCGATCAACTAACCGAGCAGCACACCGCCCTGCAAGCGGAATTTGCCAGCGCGGCCGAGCAGGAAGTGGCCGCAAATCGTTCGCTCACGATTGCCCGCGAGCGCTTGGATAAACTGCAAGCCGACTTGGCGCAGACCGAAGCCCGGATGTCGGACAACGTGCGCCGCATCGAGGAACTCGACGCCAGCCGTCAGCTACGCAACCGCGATTGCCTTTCGGCCCAGGTCGAGCTGGCCCGCAGCGAGCAGCAGTTGGATCACCTGCGAGTTCAACTTCGCCGGTACGAGCAAGATCGGCAGGACCGCGAGCGAACCGTTGCCGAAGCGAGCGAGCATTTGGCCGATTGCGAAACTCGCCGCCAGCAGTCTGAAAACAATATTCTGACAGCCGAAGCGGAACTGGCCGAATTGTTTTTACATCGAGAAGCTTTGACGGCCGAAGTCGCCAGCCACACCGCCCAGCGCGAGCAGTTCCGGCTCGATCGCGCTGCCCATGCACAGGAAGCCCAACGCCGCCGCAGCGCCATCCGCAAGCTGGAAGAGCAATTGCACGCCCAGGACCTGGCTGCCGGCGAAATTCGCCACGAGCGCACCACGTTGGAAAGCCGGCTGCGCGAAGATTACGGCATCGAGCTGGCCGAATTATCGCACCAGCCGACGCCCGAAGAGCAGCACCAGCGCGAACAAGTGGAAGCCGAAATTGCCGACTTGCGCCGCAAGCTGACGAACATTGGCGGCGTGAATTTGGATTCGCTTTCCGAAGTGGACGAAATGGAAGCGCGCTATCTATCGCTGGCCGCCCAGCATGAAGATTTATCGAAGGCCAAAGGGGCGCTGGAGCAAATCATTCACCGCATCAACGCCGACAGCCGCCGGCTGTTTGCCGAAACCTTGGAAACCGTGAAAGGCCACTTCCAGCAATTGTTCCGCAAGCTGTTCGGCGGCGGACAGGCCGACATCATCCTGGACGAAGGGGTGGACATTTTGGAAAGCGGGATCGAAATTGTCGCTCGGCCCCCCGGCAAGGAGCCGCGCAATATTTCGCTCCTTTCCGGCGGAGAAAAAACGCTCACCTGCGTGGCGCTGTTGTTGGCGATTTTCCGCAGCCGCCCCAGCCCCTTCTGCGTGCTGGACGAAGTCGATGCGGCGCTGGACGAAGCCAACATCGAGCGCTTTGTGAACGTGCTGCGCGAATTTTTGCAGTGGACGCAGTTCGTCGTGGTTTCGCACTCGAAAAAAACGATGGCCTTCGCCAACACGCTGTACGGCGTCACCATGCAAGAAAGCGGCGTCAGCAAGCGCGTTTCGGTGCGCTTTGACGATGTGAGCGAGACCGGTGAAATCAGCCAGGCCGCACTGCAGCGTGCCAACCGGGATGCTCCCGCCGCTTCGCCCACCGCTGCCCAATCTCCCCCCGACTCCGCCACCGAAGCGGCGTAAAAAGCGGCGACCTGCACAGGCATCACGAATTTATTTACTTCGCGTTGCCAACCAGCGGTTGATCGATTCCACACTCTCTCCGCTGCGGCGGCCAGCGAGTAAACCTTCCACGCCAATGTGCTCGTCTAAGTCTGGCCATTCCATCGCATAACCATTGCCCAGCATTTGCCAGTTTTGACGCTCAGCAGGCAGGCCATTCAACAAACGCGGATACCACTCCAGCGGGACGCTTAAGCTGCGCCCATCCGCTAGCTCCACGATTAAACGATCGGCGGTCACTAAAACTTTTATCGCGACAGGATCGTGCTCAAGCACTAAAGTGGTCATGCCATGCCTTCAATAAATGTTCGCGATGCTGCCTGACAAGTTGTTCGATTGGGTGCAACTCGTGTTCTGCGAATCCATGATTTTTTGCAACTTGGACAGGTTCCAGCCAAAACTTTGCGATTTGCCGGTCACGCTTTACGTGAATGTGCGGGGGTTCTCCACGATCGGAACTAAAGAACACAAAACTATAGGGTCAAACACGTAAAAACAGTGGGCATTGTTAAGCCTATCACACTTCATCTACAACGTCGACATTTCTTATCTCGGGAAGCAGCACTGGATTCATTGGAGGTTTCGGGCCAGGATTTGACAACCGCTGCGCCAGCAAATACATTCTGTTCGTTGGCAGTAAGCGCTCTGCATAAGTTTTTTTACCTGCCGGCAACACGCTTTTCACTCCTCCACTTTACGCCCTCGGGAGATGTCTCATGTCGCGGTTTCAAATGGCCCTCGTCGCGATGGGTGCTGTCCTATTGCTATCCGCTGCCCAAACATATGCTGCCGACAGCAAACCCGACGATGCCGGCTACGTGAAAATTATCAACGTAGCGACCGGCAAACTTCTCGCCTTGGAACACGAGAGCGACGCCGCCAGCGACCAAGCGGTCATTGCCGCCGAAGCCAAAGGCAGCCACGCGCAGCAATGGAAGCTGGAAAAAAATGGCGATTTCTACCAATTGGTGAATCGCGCCAACGGCCTGGCGCTGGATGTGAATGGTTGGTCTACCGATGCCGGCGCCAGCATCATTCTGTGGGATGCTAAAGGAGCCGGAGATCAAAACGACAATCAGCAATGGTCCTGGGAACAAGCCAATCAGGCCAGCGATAAGGGCGTGCGCATTAATTCTAAATCGAGCGGGCTGGTGCTGGATGTCGACGACGCGGGAAAAATTGTCCAGCAAGGCGCCAGCAATACCGCCAAAAGCCAGCTGTGGCGCATCGTCTATGTGCTAGCCCCCGCGTATGTGAAGTTGGTCAACGCCAACTCGCACTGGGTGCTTGCGCCAGAATCAGATTCCGGCTACTCCGGCGCCCGGGCGGTGGTGGCCAAAGACGCCGACAGCAAAGACAAACCGAACAAAGAACATCAATGGAAATTGGAAAAGGACGGCAGCTTCTACAAAATTGTGCAGCGGCCCACCGGCTTGGTGCTGGACGTTTCGGGCGATTCCAGCGACGAAGACGGGGCCATCATTCTGTACGACGATAAATCTGCCGCCGATGGCAACGATAACCAACGCTGGAGCTGGGAAGGGGGCCCCGCCACGGCCGACAAGCCCCGGCGGTTGAAATCGAAATCAAGCGGACTGGTGCTCGACGTAGATGACGAAGGCAACATCGTTCAGCGCAGCCCCAGCGAAAAATCTAAGGGCCAAATGTGGTTGATGGTGGAAGTGAAGGAATAGCAGCGCTCCGCACGGGCTGCCGGCACTACTTTTGAAATTGTGCTTCGAATTACAGGAGGCGAGCATGTTTTCGCCCAAGTCGGTTGTATTTGGTGGGCTGCTATGGGCGGCGTGGTGCGTTACGGCAAAGCTCAACGCAACTGCTGCGGAAAAGCAGCCTGAGCCGGTGGAAGTCAAAATCATCAACGTGGAAACGGGAAAAGTGCTGGCCCCACAAGGCGATTCCGGCGAAGAGGCCGCCCCCATCGCTTTGGCCGAAGACAACAACAGCACCATTCGCCAGTGGCGGCTGGAAAAGGACGAGCACGGCTACAAGCTTCGCAACAACAGCGCGGAACACCTGCTCGATGTGTTCGGCGCACACAAAGATGAGGAAACCCCCATCATCCAGTGGCCGGAAAAATCCGCGGAAAGCGCCGCCAATACCACGGAAGGGGTCGACAATCAACGCTGGGTGTTGGGCAAGTTCGATCTGGAAAATCCCAAGCCGCTGCGCATCCAATCGAAATTCACCGAGCTGGTGTTGGATGTCAACGATTCGGGAAGCATCGTGCAGCGCAAGCCCGACGAAAACGCCAAGAGCCAATTATGGAAAATTGTGAGCGTGCATCCCACGCAATACTTCATGCTGGTCAACGCCAATACCGGCTGGGTGCTGGCGCTGGAATCGGATGCTGCCACAAGCGGCGGCCGGGCCGTGCTGGCAAAGAAGGTAAGCAGCAGCGATAAAAACTTTAACGATCGGCAATGGAAGCTCGCCAAGGAAAACGATGTTTACACCTTCGCGCACCGTCCCAGCGGACTGGTGTTAAATGTGCCCGATGGCTCGAAAGAAGAAGATCACCCCGTCAGCGTGGCGGAAAGCAAATCGGAAAACGCCGACAGCCAACGCTGGATCTGGGTCGGCGGCGCCTCGTCGAAAGATAAGCCCCTGCGCTTAAAATCAAAAGCCAGCGGACTGGTGCTCGATGTTGACGATGATGGCAATCTGGTGCAGCGTGCCGCTAGCGATAGCGCCAAAAGCCAACTCTGGCTTCTCGTGGGCGAACAGTAGCAGCCTGCCCTCGGAAATTTGCATCGTGGTTACATAACCCGATTGTGCCAGTCGGGCAATTCTACATAGCCCAATTGTGCCCGTCGGCAATTCTACATAGCCCGACTGTGCCCGCCGGCAATTCTACATAGCCCGACTGTGTCAGTCGGGTGAGAGCACCGTGCTGGCCTCGCCAACCCCCAAGCGTAAAATGACGATGTAGCCGGGCCCGATCGCACATCGATGCTTGCTATCGCCATCAGCCCGTTATAACGGGCTTAATCCCTCCATTTTACCCCAACGGACCCACGGTTGAGTCCGCCACGGCCGAATCTATGGGAATGGACGGTATGAACGGACAAAGTTTCTAAAGTCTGCTGGCGGCCGGAAACGATGCTAACAATCGGAAGGCTTGTTCTGTGTGCAACTTGGGCAACGTGTCCAGGCGAAACGCGAAACAGGCTGCAGGGGGGAACCTGCCACCGGAGTCTCGCCGCAGGGCGAGCTTGCCGCCGAAAGCGATTATTTCGGCGGGCTCTCTCGTAGCTCTCCCCTTGTACCATCCCTCTGCCGAGTATGCGGGATGAGCCGAAAACAAGGAGACGGTTGAACGCACGGTTCGCCATCTTAGGGTTTTTCGCCCATTTCCGAATGCCCGGTGTGCCGATGTCCAAACATAGGCACGAGTTCAGAGGGAACTGAACCAGGCCGACTAAAAGAAGCGACTAAAACGCCCTGAACCCAGAGTTTGTGTTGTGTTGGCAGCCCCCGCAGCCAACCACGTTCGCCCCCGGCGAGCGACGCAAGCACAGGGCAAAGCGCCAGTTGTCGTGGTGTCCACCACCGCAACCGACGCCAGTTCAAAAACCAAAGCGAGAGTTAAGGGAGAGCCTGCGATGAAGGTTTTTACAACCGGACAGGTCGCCAAGATCTGTAAAGTGGCCCCGCGCACGGTCAGTAAATGGTTCGATTCCGGCCGCTTGCGTGGCTATCGGATTCCTGGTTCCCAGGACCGTCGCATCCCGCGCGAATACTTGATCAAGTTCCTCAAAGAACATGGCATGCCGCTGGGAGAGCTGGAAGACGAAGCAATGGCCAAGGTGTTGGTCGTTGGCCAAGACCAAGTGCTCATTGAAAATTTGAAGCGTAATTTGCCCATCGAAAAGTCGTTCAAGCTGGCCACCGCCGCCAGTGGGTTTGAAGCCGGCATTCAGGCCGAAAGCTTCCATCCCGATTGCATCGTGGTAGATTTCAGCATCGGCCGGGTGGAAGCCCTGCAGATCTGCCAAAATCTCCGCCGCAATCCGCAGTATGGCGAAGTGATTCTGATTGCCTTGTTGCCCGATGACGGCAACAGCATCAGCTTCGATCGCTCCACCATCAACGAAACCTTCAAGAAGCCGTTCGACGTAGCCCTGTTGGCCGAACGCTTGAAGACGTTGATTGGCGCCCGTAAAGAGTTGGTCTAACGCTCCCCGCGGGCTTCCCGCCGCAACCGTCAGGAAGCGGACAGCAGCCCGCGGCGGACAAGTCCCGCCCGATCGCCGATAATAAACAACCCATCGCGGTTGACCCCCGCGACGGATCGAAACGATAACGCGAAACTCTCGCTTTTAAGCGGCCGGTTGACCCATCAACCGGCCGCTTGCTTTTTGCGCGCATTTAAACCGGTTTCACCGGTCCCATTTAGCCCCCGGCCCACGGCCGGGGGCAATCCGTATCCAATCACATACGGTCTGCGATGACAACCACCGCTGCCATCAATGTGAATCCCGACCCACGACCGAATGCGCCGGACCGAGCAATTACCCAACGATCCTTGTTTCCGAAATCACCGCGGAGTTGTGAATTCGGCAATTTCATAGATTCATTCGCGCTTGCCGCCAGGCTTACGCCGCCGCTTCGGTTTTTCCAGGCCGGCGGTAAGCGTGCTGGATTAGCGTAACATTTACCGTGCCGCTAACCTTCGCCGTGTGAGCCATTAATCCGCGAAAACAGTTCATCAAGTATTACGCCGATTGTTAGCAATGGACACGCCGTTATTATCCGCGATGTCTCAAAGAAACCGCTTTGAACAGATTGACGCTGTGCTTTTCCAAGAAACTGGAAAACCTAGAGGCGGCTTTCGCAATGTTCGCGGCTTACTACAATTACTGCTGCGGACTCGCAAGCCGGGCAAGAGCGGTCAGAAGCGCCCGACCGCTTGCATGATGGCCGGAATTACTGACCATATTTCGAGTTTTGACGAGCTATTCTCTACCGTTCTCGGCGGATAAAATAAAAAGCCGTCCGTTGCTGCGGACGGCTTTCATTATGAGCCAAAAGGCCCATGCGACTCGTCACTTGCATGGTATGCCATTGGGCTCTCAGCGTCAACCAAAGGGCATGCCATCATGGAAGACGAAGACTTTGTCGTCACGTTGCCATTGTTCATGGTCGTAGATGAATCGAAAGGAATATCTCCGCTAAAGTGTGTCTCCGAAGAAGACGAGAATATACGCGGCATCGCTATTTTTACCGAAGAACTGCTAGCTGAGCGTGCTCGTGATTCGCAATCCCCGCTCGCACAGATATGGCCAATTCCGGCAAAGTCCAATGTCGATTTTCATATCCAATCAATGCGGAACGGAGGGTTTAGATATGTCGCAATTGACCCATACGAAGAATCAGGCCGGTCAACCCGATTCCTTACGCTTGAGCAATTCAAGCGTGCTAACGGTCTATAAGATTCGATTCGTTTTTGAGCGGCAACTTGTTTACCCAGACGGATTCAGACCAATCAGAACACCACGCGATGCTGCGGAGTCCGTGCCTGACAGACGGTTCTAAATTCAGCACCACACTGTTAGGACACTACCGCAAAACGAATCCCTTTAACGCGTGCTGCCGAATTTTGGGAACGATATAAGAGTGACGCGAAATCAGGGAGCGATTAAGGATGTTTGCGCTTGCTATGCCAAGCCAACGCGTGGCACAAAAACTCGGTTGAATCTCTCGTGGAATTCGTTATAGTGTACGCATGTATCGTACTAGCAGTAGGCGGTAAACAGCCTGCTGGTTCCCAACAAGAGACTAGACGCTGGCAGCAGGCGGTCTGCAACCGGCAGCCAACCGCCTACTGCATGCCGCCCGCTACCCGCCGCCTACTGCCCGCCGCCTGCCGCCTGCTACTAGGTCCGCCATGTCAATCGCGCTGAACAAATTGCCGAAAACTCTCATAGCCGGACTTAAACTCCGCGACTTTTGTCGTGGGCAATTTCAGTTTGCACGGGAAAAACCTGCCTCGCCCAGGCTGCGATGGCGACAAAACGTCCGCATTCTGTCCGCAAATAAAAAATCCAGGACAAAAACGAATTCACTGAAAAAATATCGCGTCCCGAAAAAACTTCACGTTTCCGCATTCTCCATTCCCCAATCCCCATTCCACATTTTTTATCAATTCCCCAATCCCCATTCCACATTTCATTCGCACTCCCCATTCCACATTTCTTCCCTAGCCGCGTCCTGTCACCAATTTCGCAAGGTCATCAAAAAACCCGGGGTAAGTTTTGCCCGTGCAACCAGGATTCTCAATCACCACGCCGGGAACTTTCAGGCCGACCAAGGCCAGGCTCATCGCCATGCGGTGATCGTTGTAGGTGGCGATGCGCGCCGCTTGCGGCTTAGCAGGCGGCGCAATCCGCAACCCGTCCGGCAATTCGTCGACGGTGGCGCCGAACTTGCGCAGCTCGAGGGCCAGATTTCCAATGCGATCGGTTTCCTTATGCCGGATGTGGGCCACGCCGGTGATGGTGGTTGGCCCGTCGGCAAACAGCGCGACCGCGGCCAGCGTTTGCACGGTATCGCTAATGGCGTTCATGTTCACGCTGATGCCGTGCAGTTTTTTTCCCTTCCCCGGCCCAGTCATCACGATTCCTCCTGCTCCCTGTTCCCTACTTCCTACTTCCTGCTCCCTTACGCTGCATCCCATCCTTTCCAAGCATTCCACAAAAGCCACGTCCCCTTGCAAGCTTTGCTGCGACAATCCCTGCACGATTGCTTCGCCGCCGGTGATGGCTGCGGCAGCAAAAAAATAACTCGCCGCGCTGGCGTCGGGCTCGATCGCATAATTCTGCCCGCGATATTTGCCCGGCACGATGTGGAACTGCCGCAAATTTTCCCCGGGTACGTCCACGCCGAAGGAGCGCATCACTGCCAAGGTGAGCCGTATGTATGGTTGCGAAACCAGCTCCCCTTCGATGCTCAACTCGACCCCGTGTTGCGCATACGGGGCGACCAACAGCAAGCCGCTGAGAAATTGGCTGGAAATATCGCCCCGAATTTTTGCTCGGCCGCCGGCCAAGCTTGCAGCGTGCACCACGACCGGCGGACAGCCGTTGCCCAGTTCGCTATTCAAATTCACGCCCAGTTGCGCCAAGCCTTCCAGCAAATCCGCAATGGGGCGCTCGCGCATGCGGGCGGTTCCATCCAACCGGAAACGCCCCTGCCCCAGCGACGACAGCGCCGTGAGAAATCGCACGCTGGTGCCGCTGTTGGCGATGTACAAATCTGCCCCGGCCGCGGGAATTTTTCCGCCACAGCCAGTCAGGTGCGGTGTTTGGCCGCCGTCGGTGGCGTTCACGGCAATGCCAAGGCGGCGGAGCGATTCGATCATCACTTGCGTATCTTCACTGGGCAGAGCGCCGGCAAGTATCGATTCCCCTTCGGCCAGCGCGGCGCAGATGAGCGCCCGATTGGTAATGCTTTTCGAGCCCGGCGGGCGAATGCTTCCCCGAACGGGGCCTGCGGCGGGCGTGATTTCCAGCGACTCGACCATGGCCGTATTGTAGATTGCACTGGACGAACCGAGAATGGCGGCATGCCCCCAGCCGATCATTCGACTCCTCCGACTTTAAGCCCGGCGATTGGCTTTCCGCTGCCGCCGCTGGAATACGATTTTCTCGCACCGCCGCGAATTGTATTCGGCTGGGGGCGACGGCGGGAAATTGGAACGCTGGCCGCTAGCTTGGGCCGCCGCGCGTTTGTGGTGACTGGTTCCCGCACGCTGGAGAAAAACGGCACGCTCGACGAGCTGCTTCGGCTGCTAGAAGCCGCCGGCGTGGAGCCGCTGCACGTGGCTTCGATTTCGCACGAGCCGGAGGTGGGTGATGTCGATCGGCTGACCGCGGCACTGGTGGAACAACATGCCAGTGCGGGCGATTTTGTGATTGGCCTGGGGGGCGGCTCGGCGATCGATTTAGCCAAAGCCGCCGCCGCCATAGCCACCAATCGAGACAGCACGACGGTTACTGATTATTTGGAAGGCGTTGGCCGCGGTTTGAAAATTGTTCAACCGCCCCTGCCCTTGCTGGCCGTGCCCACCACCGCGGGCACAGGCAGCGAGGCGACGAAGAACGCCGTCATCAGCAGCTACAACCCGCCGTTCAAAAAGAGCCTGCGATCAGACCTGATGCTGCCGAGGATTGTGCTGATCGACCCCGAGCTGACTACAAGCGCTCCGGCCACAGTCACCGCGCACACCGGCATGGACGCCATTACGCAGTTGATCGAAAGTTACATATCGCGGCGGGCCAAACCGTTGCCGCGCGCTTTGTGCGTGCAAGGCATTCAACTGGCGCTGCCGGCCCTGCCAGAAGCCGTACGAAATGGTAGTTGCCGCTGGGCGCGCGAAGCGATGTCGCAGGCGGCGCTACTTTCCGGAATGGCGTTGGCAAATTCCGGGCTGGGCTTGGCTCATGGCTTGGCGGCTGCACTCGGCGCGGAGTGCCATGTATCGCACGGCCTGGCTTGTGCGGTGATGCTGCCGGTGGCACTAAAGGCGAATCGTGACGTGGCCGAGAAAGAACTGGCCGCGCTGGCGCGAGCTGCTGGGCTTTATGCAACGAAGGAAAGTTCGTTCGGAAATCAAAGTGCTGCCGTCTATGCGTTCGTTCAGCACATGGAATCGCTGGTTACCGAATTAGGAATTCCCACACGCCTGCGAGACTTGCAAGTACGCCGCGAGCAAATTCCCGCCTTGGTAGCTGGCTCGCACGGTAACAGCCTTGCGGGAAATCCGCGCGAGATTTCCGATGATGAATTAACCTTGATTTTGGAGACGATGTGGTAAACGCACACCGTTAAAACGATGCACTTGCGACTTCGTCAGGCTGCGCACAACGATGTTCAAGACGCCCACTCGGCTTTGGCTTCGTGCTGTCGGTCAACCGTCGCCAGCAACTCATCGGCCAGAGCGAGCAAATTTTGACTCGAATCTGAAGCTGAAAGCTGCTTGTTCGCCGGATCGCGTGCTTCAAATTCGGCCAAGCAATGTTGGCAAACCACTTGTTTGCCTAAATGTGCCACCCGAATTTCCAGACTCCGACCGCAGGTGGGGCATTCCTGAACATAATACACGGGCTTCGACATGACGGTATCTCCTACTACCGAATTGCCCGATCGCCATTGATGTCGCATATTGTACGACCCTTCCTGGCCCGAAGCAAATAGATCACGCAAAATTTACAAATGTGTAAAACTGTTAAATGTGGCAAACCACGCTATCCCTTGCCGCGCTGCATGAAAGCAGTGAACAGAATTGCCAGACAGCAAACGGGTTTTTCAGGTTCACAGGAGGTTTGCTTTCCATGCATATACCGTGCCCAAAGCCAGCATTCAGCCGATGACATACATGCTAGGCTTTCATGAGCATGTAAAAAGGCGTAAGACAACTGCGGTTTTTCAACGGCTTTATGTATCCGCTGTCTCTTCAAAACACCCAAATTCAACCGAATCATGGCAAAAATGACGAAACTTCTAAACCTGAGGATTGCATTTTTAGGAACCGTAATGACCGCCGCTTTGACAGATTTATTAGCTTATGCGTCCGTTCCAAGGCTTCCCTCCTGGGACCAAGTGGAGAAAGTTGTCGCTCAACAATTGAACAGTTTGGCGGATTATCAGCCAGGCGACGTCCTCTCCCGAAATGAAGTAGACCCCATGTTCGATCGTTTTACGCGATTGGGTTGGACCGTAAACGATCGGCTAGAAATCGTAAGTTTGGTGCCCGGCGATAGCGAAGCCATCGTTCGTCAGTTCCGCTCGGCCGCCGGAAAGAAGTTCATGCGGCAAATTAATAGAGACCCGATGGGTTACAGCCGTGTCGATCAGCTCGATCATGTCACGCTGGGGCCGGAAACCGTCGATGCACTCATCACGAGCAATGATGGGTACAAAAAGATATTGAACCTGGGAACCAGCACGCCACGTCAGAACCAATCGTGGATGATAGCTCCCAGTTTGCGTGGGACCAATTTCAACGCTTCGACAGGGCGCATCTACACGGCCGAAGAACTTCTATCGCGATTGAAGAAATCGTACGAAATGGCTCAGGCGGGAAAGTGAAAGAGAATATCCATCCCCGTAGAATGATAATTTTTACGCACGCTCTATGGCACACAGCGAATTGATTCGATCACCACAGGCCGTTCTGGCACGTTTTCAAATTGAGGCGTGCTATGGACTTTACTGTTGGCAATTTGATCGATTACTTCCATCCCTTTTATGACCTTGCCAAATACGCAGTATCCGTATTGTTCGGGCTCGGAGCCGGAAAAATCGAGCGTCGTATTGTTGCCCAAGTTGATGAAAAATTGACACGTTGCGCTATCGATGCTGTCCAATTGGCGCGCCATGGCGATGGTTCCTCGGCGATTCTTCAATCCGTTATGGGCTTCATTCCTCAGCGGCGGTTGGGTGGGACGCTGCGTGAAGTTGGGATCGTATCCGCCGCCAAGCACAATGAAATTGTCATAGACCTGATGGAAAATAGTGCCGTCGTACTGGCCCGTTTGCACGTAGCTTAAAAAGTTATCAACCGTAAGCGGTGCATGTTCAGCATCGAGCTCGACTGTGAATTCGCCGGCGGAGGTCCGCATCAATACCATCGGGTGCAAATTCAGTAGCCGTCGCTCTGGCACACTTTTCGACGGTGTTACTCCACCATAATTCGACGTGTTGATGCTGGCGGTAGGAGGGGCGGTGTCGCTAGACCAACATCCGGCGGTGATTGGTAGAACAGCAATCGCCAGTCCGCACAAAAATTTACGCACAGCTAGGTCGATGCATTGCATGGCCAACACAAACCTCCTTGCTTGGTTGGTAATCGAAGGCAATCGACGGGGCCAAATCTAAAGACCGCGCCGAATGATATTCCGGTAAGCCGGAATGCGGGGATGGCATCATCCGCGCTTGGTGCAATTCTGGCAATGCCGATTTTCCATAAAATCAAAGCGGCCATCAAAAAAACGGCTCTCCTCGCAGGGACTGGGGCAGGTAATCCCTTGGCGCGAAGGAGAGCCGCTATTATTGAGGTTGAGCAAGCTGAGGCTGTGCTAGCACCTTCCGCAACTTGCCATACCGCATGTTCATCGGATGCGGCAACCCGCAAAGGTTAGCTTATTCCCCGTGCTTGTCTACCAGACACGGGGCTCGCCCGCGATCAACCTCGCGAATTTTCAGCGCGTCCGCGTAATCTAATGCCGCAGGCTAGTTACTTGCGCTAATTGCCTAACTTCCGAAGGCTGCGCTCAATGAATTTGCAGACGACGTATAGCTTGTGGAAGTGGCCTGCCCCACCAGCACGATCGCTCCGAAGCATACCAACAGAATTAACGCCAACATCACTGCATATTCCACGGCGGTTGCGGCACGATCGGACCGCATAAACCGTTTGATTGATAAAATCATCCTCTAACTCCCGATCGAATCTCAGCCAAAGAAAAGACAACACCACAAATGACTAGACTACCACTTAAGGTTAGCTTGCCAAGAAACAAATGCAAATCAACAGGCTGAAGAGTATTGGGTACTTTGCACATTACCCGACTGGGTCAATTGGCCCATTCCGCATGTGGAATTGAATTTGTCCCATGATCGTCAGTGGTAGTGTCAGTTATTTACACACAAATCGACCGGGCGGTTCCGTACGACGCTGCCCCTCGACCAAGTCAGCCTGCTTTTCGACGTCGCACTGAAAGCACCACGCAACCGATGAATGCAAGTAGTTCCCAACGTGATCGAGGCTGGTTCGGGAACGGCCACGAACTTGAACACGCTAGTGGCAGACGCGGAATCATTGGAAGTCAACGCGAAATGATTTAATCTCCATTCTCAAAATCACTTCGAATGCGGATACGACCGAACTGCATGCAAGAATGTTCGCGAAATTCCAACATGGGTGTCTAAGCAGAAACGAACAGGCGCTTTCTAATTCGTAGCGATCACAATAAAAGATCTTTTTATTGCAGCGGTGAGCGATTGCAAATATATTGATATTCGCTAATGGTTAGGGGAATGATTGGGATCAGGAGCAATGCATGACCAAGCGATGCAGGGATGGGAATGCGCAACGCAGGCACGTCCGTCGACACCGGCTGTTTTCCAGACGCTATTTCGAGCGGCTGGAAGTCCGATTGCAGCTTGCCGCCGGGAGCGTGGTCATCAACGAAATTAACTACAATCCGCCGGACAAAACCAAGCCGACGGAATTCATCGAGCTGACCAATCCCGGAACCACGTCCGTCGATTTGAGCGGGGCTTCGTTCGTGAACGGCGTGCACTACACGTTCCCCTCGGGCACCACGCTGGCAACCGGTGGCTTCATCGTTGTGTCGGAAAGCCCGACGGCACTGCAACAAATGTATGGCGTCAGTTCGTTTGGACCGTGGTCCGGCAGTCTGAGCAACAGCGGCGAAGATGTAACGATTCAAGATGCCGCTGGCAATATGCTGGACGATGTGAATTATGGAGCGGGTTTTCCCTGGCCGCTGGAGGGCGACTCGCCCGGACCTGGGTACAGCATCGAACTTATCAACCCGAATTTAGACAACAGTTTGGGCGGCAATTGGCGATCGTATAATCCCGCCGTGCCGACGCAAGTAACGCTCATCGCCAAAGATTCCACGTGGGATTATCGCAAAGGAACGGCGGAAGCAACCCCGGCGCCATTTGCAATCGGTGCGTGGCGTGGGCTCGATTATGTCGAGGACAGCAATTGGAAAACTGGCGCCGGACCCATCGGCTACGACCAAACCGGCGGACCGGTGATGGGCACCAAGCTGTCTGACATGAGCAGCAGCTACACCTCAGTGTTCATGCGCAAGACGTTTAACATTCCTGATCCGGCTGAGGCGCTGGGGTTGACGCTGCAGGCGATGTACGATGACGGCTTCAACGTCTGGATCAACGGCCACCTGGCGCAAACCGTAAATACACCGGGCGAGAACACGGCATTCAACGGGTTGGCCAGCAGCGCGCGCGCTGGCTCGGACGCCACTTATTTCAACTTCACGATCAACCCCACATTTCTCCAGGCTGGCGATAACGAAATTGCCATCCAATTTTTCAACGCCGCCAAGACCGATAGCGATGCTTACTTCGACGCCGCACTGATCGAAACCACGGGCACCGGCGGTCCCACGCCTGGCCGGCAAAACTCCGATTTTGCGGCCGCCGCTGCGCCGGACATGCGGCAGGTGACGCAAAGTCAGCAAATGCCAACGCCCGGCACCACGCAAAGCATCACCGTTAAAGTGACCGATCCTGCCGGTGTGGCTTCCGTGACACTGGCGTATCAAACGGTCGACGCCGGCAATTACATTTCCTTGCAAGACGCCGCCTACAGCAATCCAGCGAATTGGACCACCGTCACCATGTTCGACAACGGCACCAATGGCGATGCCGCCGCCGGCGACGGAATTTACACCGCCGTGCTGCCGGCCTCGGTGCAGATGGATCGGCGCTTGGTGCGATACCGCATTACGGCCACCGGTAGTGACGGCCTTTCCATCACCGGCCCCTACGACGATGACCCGGTGCCCAATTTCGCCTATTACGTTTATTCAGGCGTGCCATCGTACACTGCTGCGCTACAACCCGGCGGCAGTGGCTCGGCCGGGCAAACTCAGATGTTCAGTTCGGCAACTATGAGTTCTGTGCCCGTACTGCAACTTCTGACAAAACAGCAAGACCACGACAACTCGCAGCACATTCCCGGTTCCAATAGTCCGGCTTCGACCGGCAACGAATATACCTTTTCCGGCACATTGGTTTACAACGGCGTGGTCTACGATGGCATTCACTACCGAGCCCGTGGCGGTACGTGGCGGTACGCCATGGGCAAAAATATGTGGAAAATCGACTTCCAAAACGGACACGATTTCCAAGCCTACTATGCCGATGGCACGCCTTATCCCACGCTGTGGAAAAAGCTTGACTTAGGCGCCGACATCCAGCAAGGCGACATTGGTGATCGCGGCGAACAGGGCCTGTTCGAAACCATGTCGTTCGCGCTATTCGACGAAGCCGGAGTGCCAGCGCCGGCCACCATTCCCACCGAGCTGCGAATTGTCGAAAGCGCCTCCGCGACCGGAACCAGCCAATACACGACCGATTTTCAGGGTTTGTATTTGATGATCGAGGAGCCGGACGGGCGCTTTCTTGATGCGCATGATTTGCCCGACGGTAATCTTTACAAAATCGAAAACGGCGCGGGCACCTCAAAAAATCAGGGGTCCACCGAACCCAGCGACGGCTCAGACTTAACCGCTTTCATCGCCGCGCTGAATAATCACCCCAGCGAAGCGTGGATCGAAGCCAACATCGACTTGCCCGAGTTCTACGCCTATCAGGCTGTCACCGAGATGATCCATAACTGGGACATCGGCTTCGGAAAAAACTATTTGTATTACCACAATCCCGACACAGGACTCTGGGAAATCATTCCCTGGGATACCGATTTGACGTGGTATGTCAATTACCAGCCCACCAACGGCGACATCACGCCGTTTACCTCCGCGATTTTGGCTTATGCTGATCTGCAAATTCAGTATCGCGATACGGTTCGCAGCCTGGAAGATTTGCTGTTCACGCCGGAAAACATCAGCAAGCTGGCCGACGCTTATGCCAACGAAGTTAACCCCCAGAGCACTGGTCCCACGTTGGTTCAAGCAGATGCGGCGATGTGGGATTACAATCCGATTGAAACCTCCAGCGACGTGAACTCCTCCAAAGCAAGCGTGGGGCGATTTTACGCCAACGGCTCGCCCACGCAAGATTTTGCCGGCATGGTGGCGCGGCTCAAGTCGTTTGCGCAAAGCCGGATTTCGTATTTAGACACGACCGTCATCACCACCGCCGATGCTTCCGCTGCGCCATTGACTCCCAGCGTTTCTTACACCGGCGATTCCGACTTCCCCTTAAACGATTTGACCTTCTCCACCGGCTTGTTTTCCGCCGGCAACTTGGGGGGCAGTTTTGCCGGCGTGGAGTGGCGCATTGCCGACGTTACGAATGTGCCGGGCCTCAATCCAAATTTGGAGGTCAATGCCGTCTGGGATAGCGGCGTAATCACCCCTTATAGTCCGACCGTGACCATTCCCTCGAATATCGGATTGATTCCTGGCCACACGTACCGGTTGCGAGTGCGAATGCTAGATTCCAACGGGCGCTGGAGCCATTGGTCAAGTGTCAGCGCCGATTCCACACAATTTGTGGTTACTGCTCCGAATAATGCGGTGAAAAACTCGCTGCGAATCACGGAGTTGAATTACGATCCGAAAAAGCCCAGCGGCAGTTCGTTCAACAACGACGATTTTGAATTCGTCGAGCTGGAAAACTTCGGCAGTCAAACGCTGAATTTGGCGGGCGTTAGTTTCACAAACGGGATCGATTTCACCTTCGGCAACGTCACGCTTACACCGGGACAAGTGGGCGTTTTGGTGCACAACACGGCAGCGTTTCAATCGCTGTATGGCGCCGGGCCGTTGATTTTGGGCGATTACCTTTCGACCGGCCAAAGTTTCAGCAATAGCGGCGAAGAGGTAGAACTGGATGACGCATTCGGACAAGTATTGGCCGATTTCACGTATAGTCCCGACTGGTACCCGACGACGCATGGGTCGGGCGCCACATTGGAAGTGATTAACCCAGCGGTCGATCCAGACTTGAACAACTCTGCCAATTGGCGAGCCAGCACAACCACCAATGGCACTCCGGGCGTGGGCAGCACGGCGTCGTTGCCGGGACCCACAAGTGCTGTGGCCTCGAATATTTCAACCACCCAGGTTGCGCTGCAATGGATCGATAACGCCACCACCGAGCAGGGCTACACCGTTTTCCGCAGCACTTCTGGCGGTCCTTTCACGCAAATTGCCAGCCTGGCCGCTAACACGACAACATTCACGGACAATAATAACGGCCTTGGTCTGATCCCTGGAACCCAGTACGAATACTTGATTCAAGCCTTCAATGCTTCGGGCTTCAGCAATCCCGGCGATGTGCTCGTTACCCTTTTTCCCGTGGCGCCAACCAATTTGGTTGGGGCAACCGCCAGTGGCTCCATCACGCTTACCTGGAGTGTGCCGGTTGGTGCGGACACGTATAACCTCTATCGTGGCAGCACCAGCGGCGGCGAAGCCCCAACGCCCATCGCAGTCAACGTGGCGCAGCCCATCTACATCGACGCTACTTCGGGCTCTAATTTTTACTACGAAGTCACTGCCGTGAACTCCGCGGGGCTAGAAAGCGCTCGCTCAGCGGAAATTAGCGAATTGCTGGGGCCAGTCGATTGGTATCGATTCGATGCCGGCTCGGGCAGTACTGCTGCTGATTCCGCCGGCACGAACACAGGCACGCTCGTCGGCGCAACTACTTTTATTACCCCCGGGCGCATTGGCACAAGCGCGCTGTCCTTCAGCAGCAGCGGACAATCGGCGGTACAACTAGCCAGTAATCTGGCGCCGATTTTGGGCACGACCAGCACTCTGGACGTGTGGGTCCGGACGACGCAAACATCCACTAGCAGCCTCCACTATATGTCGCCGGCGATTACTGGTGTGGAGCAAAGCGGTAGCAACAACGATATTAATTGGGGGACTCTCAATACCGCCGGCGACATCGGAATTTATGTGGGCGATGCCGGTGGCGTCTACAGCACCAGCCCCATCAACAATGGCCAGTGGCACAATATCGCCATGACCCGCGACGCCGCGACGGGCATTGTGCAATTGTACGTCGATGGAGTGCTCAACGGCAGCGGAACTTTTGATACGGGAAGCAAAACCAGTCCGTTCTCCCTGCTTGGCGCATTAACCGACGTAAACGGCACGACGATCACTGGCGCGAATTATTTCAACGGCAGTTTGGACGATGTTCGCATTTACAGCCGCGTGCTGAGCGCTTCGGAAATTGCTGGTTTGGGAGAAATACCGGCCGCTCCCGCCAATTTTACCGCGATCGCGTTATCCGCGTCGCAGGCGCAGTTGAATTGGACCAATGCCTCCAGTTTCGCGCAAAATATCGAGGTTGATCGTAAAACCGGCGTGGGCGGCACGTTCGCGCAAGTGACTTTGCTACAAGGTAGCGCGACCACATTTACCGACACCAATCTCACGGCCGGCACGCAATACTTTTATCAAATTCGCGCCACGGACGGAGCCGGCAACTCCGCGTTTACTTCAGCTGTGAGTGTCATACCCACCGTGCCGACGATCGCCGACAACTTCATTTTCTATAACGACAGTCTGTTTGACGACGAGATCGATTCCAACGCGATTGCCACCGATAAACAAGTGCTGTTGCCGGGCCAAACCGCCAGCTTCCAAAATTACACGAGTTACTCTAAAGGCCTCAATGGCCTCATGATTGACGTGAACAATCTCGATGGCGCCGTCACTGCCGGGGATTTTACGTTCCTAGTAGGCAATACCAACGACGTGGCCAGTTGGCAAACAGCTCCGGCTCCACAAATTATTTCGGAGTTTTCCGGCGGGGGCATCAACGGTTCCACCCGGATCGAACTGATTTGGGCAGACAATGCTATTCAGAACGAGTGGCTACAGGTCACGTTGAATGCCGATGGCGTTACGCAACTGGCAACGCCCGACGTGTTTTATGTCGGCAACGCCATGGGTGAAGTCGGAAATTCCGCGACCGATGCCAATATCGATTCGAGCGATATTTTGGCAGCTCGCGGTCATCACGATGCGGGGCCGGTATCGATCATCAATCCGTTTGATTTCAACCGCGATGGCATTGTCGACAACCAGGATGTGACGGTCGCCAAGCAAAATGTCCGCGTGGCGGATGCGGCGCTCCAATTGATTACCGCGCCAACTGGCGGCGGTTCGCTGACTGCTGATGCCGATTCGCCTCCGCTTGCCGAGGATGCCCCGGCCTCAATTCCAACAGCTATGCCGATTAGCCCCCCATTGCTTCCGACGATTTTATCTACCCCGATAACCGTTAATTTTTCGTCGGTGACTTCGACGGATGGTAATTCTACGTCTGTTGATTCCAGCTCTCGGCCCAGCCCGCCGATTGTGGCAGTGGAAAACACTTTGCCGCCGCTAATTCCCTTAAGCAGTACCGTGGCGGTTGTAAATACTGGATTGCGTAACAACCTTTCCACCATATATGAAGATGTTGCATCCACGCCACCGCCGATGGTTAACCACCATTTGCCTGGGCAAGATCTATTCGTGGATTTGATGTTCCTTCCCACAAAGCGCGAGAAATCACACAGTTTTGATACCGACTCGGTCACCATCGATGCTTATTGCGAAAATTTGGCGGCCGATGTTGCGCCGCGATGGCAACAACTGCTGAAACTATAATGTCTTTCAGACCATAAATGGCGGTCCATTGTATGGCCAAAAAACGGCTTGCCAGGTAATTCCATGCGAACGATTGGATTCATTATTTGCGTCAGTTGGCTGGCGACCGTTCTGGCGGCACATGCCAATCCAATTGTCAATTTGGGACATTACTACGTGGCTAAGAATTCGTCGGCTTCGATCAGCTTGGCTGTGTCCGATACCGCAAACCCTGCAGCGGAAGACATTGAAGGCATGCTATTCACGCTGCAAATTGCCGACGGCACAGAAAGTTTGCCAGCGATCAACAGCGTTAATTTTTTGAGCAATACGATTTGGTCTGGCCAGGTTGCGCCCGACGATGTTCTTCCGGCTAGCGGCGGAAATCTTCCGCAATTTCAGTCGTATGTTGTCGTAACCGACAATCAAGGGGAATTCGTCAATCCCAGTGGCACACTTGCCACAGTTAGCTTTAGTGCCGCCGGCGCACCCCTGGGCGATTACGATTTAAAACTTGTCGGCACGAAGAACAGCAGTAGCGACAGCAAATTTAACGATGGAGACGTAGATGGAGATATTGTTCCCGCTGTCTTTGGCAACGGCATCCTCACGGTCGTGGCGCCCGGCGATTTAAATCGCGATGGTCATGTCGATGCCTCGGACATTATACCGATGATGCAAGCTCTCACCAATTTGTCTAGCTACGAACAAACTCACGGGGGATTGACCGATTCGCAAGTAACGCTTCTCGGCGACCTTGACGGCAATGGCAAATTTACCAATACCGATCTGCAAGCGCTACTGAACTACCTGACAAACGGCAGCGGTTCAATTTCTTCCGTGCCCGAGCCGGCGTCTTTTCTTCTCTTAGCGCTAACCACATTGGCTGTGGGTAGGCAAGGAAATTATTATCGGAAGCCCAAAGCGCGAAGCGGTGCGTCCCTAAATTCATAATTCTCACCACGGCCTCACCGCGAGCGAGCAAATTTTGGAACGTTGGGCGGGCTAGGAACTGGCTGCACTGCCGAACATCGGCAGGTAATCAACAAAACGCTTGATTTCTGCCTGATTTACAACAAGTAGTGACAGTCGACCACGCGCCAATCGTGTCCGCGCCATCCGTCGTCGTCGAGATCATCCGCGAGGCAATTAAAGAACTTACGGTTGGTCTGAGCATGGTCAA
Source organism: Pirellulales bacterium (assembly GCA_035656635.1). NCBI lineage: Bacteria > Pseudomonadati > Planctomycetota > Planctomycetia > Pirellulales > Pirellulales bacterium. Next base: position 2,970 of record DASRSD010000055.1, on the reverse strand, counting down.
TTCGCACAGGCAAATGTCGGCGAATGAAGTCCAGGAACTAAATTCCGCGGCACTGCATTAACCGACGTTGAGACATTACGATTTCAATCGCATAACAACATCGATCAATCCGAATTGCTTAGGCTCGTAACTCAAAGGAGGCGTCATGACTGCCATCAAGTATCGAACAGCGGACGTGGGCGGCGTCAACGTCTTCTATCGCGAGGCCGGCCCGGCCGGCGCCCCAAACTTACTGTTGCTTCATGGTTTCCCGAGCGCCAGCCATATGTTCCGGGATCTGATCCCGATGCTGGCCGACCGATTTCATATTATGGCTCCCGATTTGCCAGGCTTCGGAAGGTCCGACATGCCGGGCCGGGGCCATACCTTCGACAGGATCGCCGAGACGATCGATCGTTTCACTGAGGTGGTCGGCTTTGATCGCTACGCCGTCTATGTTTTCGATTACGGCGCGCCGACCGGATTCCGACTCGCGGTAAAGCACCCGGACCGGATCACGGCGATCATCAGCCAGAATGGCAACGCGTACGAGGAAGGACTCAGCGACGGCTGGAATCCGATCCGGGCTTATTGGCAAGACGCATCACCCGCAAACCGCGAGGCCCTTCGCGCCTTTCTGACGCCCGAGTCAACCGTTTGGCAATACACGCATGGAGTTACCGACCCTACTGCGGTCTCGCCAGACGGATACACACTCGATAACTTCTACCTGGCCCGGCCGGGCGCGGCTGAAGTACAGCTCGACTTGTTCGGCGATTACAAGAGCAACGTCGCGCTATACCCGACCTTCCAAAAGTATTTTCGTACCCATAAGCCGCCGCTGCTGGCGGTGTGGAGAAAAAACGATCCATTTTTTCTGCCACCAGGGGCCGAGGCGTTCAAACGCGACATCCCGGACGCTGTCGTGCATTTTCTCGATACCGGCATTTCGCGTTAGAAACCAATGCGAACGAAATCGCAAAATTAATGCGCGAATTTCTCGCTAAGCATATTTCGCATGAGTAATTATTCCGAATAGGCCATCGGCGGCCGCAGTGGAGGATTGTTGGTATCGCAATAGCCTGACGAGGCATTTTGTAAGGAGATGTCGAAATGATTCGTTGGAGATCACTCGGGAAATTGAACATCCCTAATTCTTGGACGCTTCTCCCGCTTCGGCTCATTGTTGGCGTCGGATTTCTGCTGCACGGTTTGGAAAAACTAAATCGCGGTCCGGCGAAGTTTGCTGCAATCCTTGAGCAAATCGGCGCGCCATATCCACTTCCCACGGCGTGGCTGGTGGCGTGCATTGAAGTTCTTGGTGGCATGCTCCTGATCATCGGACTCATGGTGAGGCTTGCGAGCATTCCGCTGATTATCTCGATGCTGGTTGCCCTGTTTACAGTTCACATCCATTACGGATTCAGTTCGGTAAACACGATTGGGTTGACCCCCTCGGGGCCCGTGTTTGGACCGCCTGGATACGAGATCAACCTGCTCTACATTGCGGGGTTGATTGCGCTGGCATTGTCGAGCCCGACAGCGGCATCGGTCGACCGAATTCTGTTCCGCGAGAAATCCAACCTTTGTGCCACTGAAAACCAATTCCAAGGAGGATCAGATGAACCAGCCAGAGCAATATGATGTCGTCATTCTGGGAAGTGGTGCACCGAGCAAGCTCCTTTCCTGGTCGCTGGCCTCTCGGGGCAAAAAGACAGCGGTTATCGAGCGGCGGTATGTTGGCGGGTCTTGCCCGAATATCGCCCTGCTTGCCGAGTAAGAACATCATTCACAGCGCGAAAGTCGCCAACTATTGTCTCGCCGGGACGCGTTCGGCATCATCGCAGAGAATTGCAAAATCAATATGGCCGGGGTCCGCGATCGTAAACGGAAGATGGTTGACGGCCTGATCGCAGTACACCAGCAGAAATATAAAGAATCTGACACCGAGTAGATCATGGGCAGCGGAAAGTTTGTGACGGCCAAGACCATTGACGTGACATTGAATGACGGTGGCACGCGCACACTCCAAGGCAATATTGTCGTTATCAACACCGGATCGCGGGCTCGAATCGACAACACGCCGGGGCTTTCAGATGTCTGACCCATGACTCATATCGAAGCGCTTGAACTAGGTGAATTGCCAGAACACTTGATTGTGTTAGGTGGCGGCTACGTCGGCCTGGAAATTGCGCAGGCATTTCGGTGCTTTGGCAGTCGCGTGACAGTCATCGAGCGAAACATTGCTCTCATTCATCGTGAGGATTCGGACGTCTCCAAGGCGATGCAGCAGCTATTTCGCGACGAAGGCATTGAAGTGTTGACTGGCATGACGGTCGAGCAGGTGGACGGTCAATCCGGAACATCCGTTCGGATGCGCACAACTCGTGGAAATATTGAAGGTACGCATGTCTTGGTTGCTGGCGGTCGAACGCCGAACACCGATGCCATTGGGCTGGAAAAGACTGGCGTGGAGGTCGACGCACGTGGACATGTCAAAGTCAATGAGCGATTGGAAACCACGGCAATAGGAATTTGGGCCGCGGGAGACTGCGCGGGCAGTCCGTACTTCACGCATATCGGTGAGGATGATTTTCGCATTGTGCTAGCGAACCTTTTCGGCGGCAATCGCACGACGACCGGCCGGCAAGTGCCGTTTTGTCTGTTCACCGATCCGGAGTTGGCGCGCATTGGGCTAAACGAACAAGAGGCTGCGGAGCATGGCATTCGATATCGCCTAGGCATTGCTGGAGACGAGCGCCTCAATTTCGCAGAAATGCGCATCGGTTTGATGATCGCCAAGATTGTCGAACTGCTCCCAGGAGGACATATTTGCTGGGTCATCAGATTTAGAAAAGACTTCGTCGACCATGCTCAACAGCAGACGGTGGTTGACTCCCATCGCGCTGACTGAGGGTGCAACATCGCCCGCTGGGATTTGGTTGTCCAAGAGAATTGGCATGGGCCTAGCCCCAAAATCAAACGGCGGTT
>DASRSD010000054.1 GCA_035656635.1 Pirellulales bacterium | reverse complement strand
ACGATACGGAAGCCTGGACCGAAGGCGGCGTGTCCCGATTTTTGGCGGGGGTCGACGACCCCGAAAAAGTTACTCCGGGAAGTTTGCCATCGGCCGATCCCGATGAAGCCCGACCGTTGGAAAAAGCAACGCCTCAACCGAAATCAGATTCGCAAAAATCGGAGTCGTCAAAGTCCGATCCGGCGAAAACCGAATTGCCCAAGTCAGATGACTCTCATCAAGCCGCGACCGGTGGTCGCGCTGCCGCCAAAAACCCCTCCGGTGTCACCCGCGCCCAAGCTTCCGATCGCGTGATCGTGCTGGAGGGGGACGGATCCAACCACGGCGATTCGCACGTGGCCGATCGCGCCATTGAATATCTAAAACGGTTCAAAGATAGCGACAGGCCATTTTTCCTGGGTTGCGGATTCGTCAAGCCGCACAGTCCGCCGACCGCGCCGCAAAAATTTTTCGATTTGTACGATGTCGATAAAATTCCGCTGCCGCCGAATTTTGCTCCGCGGCCCACCGTGCCGGATGGATTTCCCAAAGCATCAATTCGCCCCAAGAATGCCGATTTGTTCATCGGCCGCGATGCCTCGCCGGAAGAAGCCCGCAAAGTCATTCAGGCTTACCTGGCGGCGTGTTCGTTCGTCGACGATAACGTGGGCCGCGTGATTGCCCAGCTCGACAAGCTTGGCCTGCGCGAAAACACGGTCATTGTGTTTGTCGCCGATCACGGTTACCAACTTGGCGAGCGCGGCAAGTGGTCCAAAGCCGGCTCGCTGTTCGAACAAGGGGCGCGAGTGCCGTTCATCATCGTCGCGCCCGGCGCGAAGGGAAATGGCCAAGCTTGCGAGCGTGTGGTGGAGGAATTGGATATTTATCCCACCATGTGCGAATTGTGCGGGCTGCCCAAGCCCGACGGTTTGGAAGGCCGCAGTTTGCTGCCGCTGTTGAACAATCCACAGGCGAAGTGGGATTACCCGGCCTACACCATTTGGAGCGAAGATGGCAAAACGATTCAAGGCGTGGGCGTGCGCACGGAAAAATGGCGCTACGCAGAGTTCGACGGCGCAAAAGCCGGTGCCATGCTGTTTGATGAAACCGCCGACCCGCAAGAATTAAGAAATCTGGCCGACGATCCAAAATATACCGCCGTCATTGCCGAACTTTCTCCCTTGGCCAAGCAGTACGCCGCGCGGCTGGCAGCGAAATAGCATTGGATTCGCAAGACTCTGGCAAATTCTGGTTTGGCATGGAATAATTTGATAGTAGGCAATCGCCAATCTCGCTAGTGGTCTATGTGTGGTAACTTGGTGCACTATGGCAACCATCTCTAACATCCCAGCATTTCAATCGCCGCTGGAATCGGTGCCGCGACTTTTTACCGCTGCCGATCTTGCGGCAATGCCAGATGAGTTGCCTTCCGGCCCGGTCGATTTTGAACTTGAGAATGGGAGATTAGTCCTAATGTCTCCAACGGGCCGACGCCACGGTAATTTGCAATCGCGGATTTCTAAGGTATTGCAGACACAAGGCGAAGAACAAGGGCACGGGCAAGCATTCAGCGAAACGGGCGTTGTTCTTTCCAAAGGCCCCGACAGCGTAGCGGGGCCGGACGCGATGTTCGTCACCATGCGATCCATGCCATTGCGTGAATTGCCAGAGGGTTATTTAGAAACCATTCCTGAATTGGTAATCGAAATCCGTAGCAAAAATGACAACGCGGCATACCTGAATCGCAAAGTGACGATGTATCTGCGCATCGGCGTACAGGTGGTGTGGATTGTCGAACCGGACTCCCGAACCGTGGTGGAGCATCGCCCTAACTTTGCTGCCAAGACTTTTAGCGTTGCCGACACGCTTACCTGCGACGACCTCATTCCCGGCTTCCGCCTGCCGCTGGCGGAATTGTTCAAGGAATGATCGTATGCTAGCGCGAAATCATTTTTCGTTGGCATTGTGATTGCCGCGGCCAGTGTAGCTCTTGCCGACGACGAGCGCGAAGTTCACGGCCGAGTCGTCGACGAGACGGGAAAGCCTGTTGCTGCCGCAACCATCTCGGCCTTTTGGAGCGGCAATGGAAAACGTTTGCGCAAAGATGGTACGCCGCTGGAGCCAGCGAAGAACAAGGATGATATTCATCCGTTTTGGCAACACGAAGGCGAAATGGAACCAGCTTTCGCTGAGGATGAGGCAAAGACGGATGCTCAGGGATTTTTTGCCATAAAGATCAGCCAAAAGTCCCATACATTGTTGGCAATGGATGCCGTCCGCCAACACGGCGGCCTTGGACCAAAGGCGAAAAATCGCAGTTTTGGAGCATGGCGGATTTGGCTACGCCAGATGACCCGGCACGTCCCTTGGATAATGGAATGCTTACGGCAGCTCGACCGGAGACGCAAAGAACGATGTGCAAATCAGTCACGCTTCCGTTGTAGACTTGCGTGCGGATCAGCCGGAGGTAAATCTGGGCGTCTTGCAATCGGCGCCGCACATTCAGCCGCGCGTACGTGTCGAACAGGCCAAGGCCAATGGAACCTGTTTTGATTACCAAAAGCACTACGGCGAGCCACCGCCCGCTTGGCACATCACTGAAGCGCGCGGCGTTGGACAGGACATGACAATTGGGGAGTACAAAGGCAAGTGGGTTCTCTTGACATTCTGGGGCTTAAATTGCACGGTGCTTGGGCGAAGAGCTGCCTCGCCTGATGAAGTTTTATGAAGATCACAAAGCTCAGCGCGAGCAGTTCGAAATCATTTCAATTTGCATCGACTACGACGGCGAATTGAAAACCCTCGCCGATGTCGATCGTGCGCTGGAGCCGATTGTGAAAAACGTCTGGGGCGGCAAAACGCTGCCGTTTCCTTTGCTTCTCGATCCCACTTTCAAAACCTGGGAAACCTTTGGCATCGATGGTTTGGGGACCACAATCTTAATTGATCCCGACGAAAAAGTGGTTGAGGGAGGCGAAACGACGCTGGCCGAAAAGCTCAAATGACCGTTTTTATTGGTCGGAATTACCGGCGGCGTTTGTTTTTGCCGTTGCCGCGGTGGGAATGTTTCTTCTTTTGTTTTTTGCCGCTGGCTTTCAATCCCCGCAAATGCTTGGCTTTGCCGCGGCTCAGTTTAGGCGGCGGCGGGCGGCGGCCGGTTTTTTGCACGATGCGGAAATCCAGCTCGCGGCGATCAATATCGACTCGGGCCACTTCTACGCGGACCATGTCTCCCAGCCGGTAAGCGTTGCCGGAACGGTTGCCGGTTAGCGTGTGGCTGCGGCGGTCGAAGCGGTAATAATCGTCGGCCAGCGTGGTGACGTGCACCAACCCTTCGGCCGGCAGCTTGGTGCCTTGCACGAACAGGCCGAACTCTTCCACGCCGGTGACCACGGCCTCCATCTGCTCGCCGATATGGCTGCTCATATACAGCAGCAGTTTCAGCTTGGTGAGTTCGCGCTCGGCGGCTTCGGCCCGTTGTTCGCGCTCGCTGCAGTGTTCGCCTGCCGTGACCAGCGCACCCATGTCACCTGGCGATTTTTGCTTGGCGATGAGCGCGGCCACCAGGCGATGAATGGTGAGATCGGGATAACGGCGAATCGGCGACGTGAAATGGCAATAACATTCGCTCGCCAAAGCGTAATGCCCTTCTTCTTCCGGACTGTATACCGCCCGTTGCAGGCTGCGGAGGACGGCGTAATTGACAGCGTGTTCCTCGGGCCGGCCGTGGATGGAGCCCAGCAGTTTTTGCAGCTCGAAGCGGTTTTCCAAACTGCCGGTTTGAAAGCCCAACTCGGCGATGAATTCCGTCAGGGCGTGCAGTTTGCGTGGATCGGGATTGGCATGCACGCGCCGCAAAAATGGCACGCCGGCGGCTTCTAGCGAATCGGCCACGGCTTCGTTGGCGGCCAGCATGAAATCTTCGATAATCTGATGACTTTCGGTGTTTTGCACCACATGCGCACCGATGACGCGGCCGTGCTTGTCTAAATCGACCTTCACTTCTTTCATTGTTAGTTCCAGCGCGCCGCGGCCAAAGCGGCGGCCGCGCAGTAGCATCGCCAACTCATGCATGCGGCCCAAGAGCGAGTGAACCTCCGGTTTCAACTTGCCGTGCCATTCTTCGCGATCGGCCAGGTACGAATCGACTTCTTCGTAAGTGAAACGCCGTTTGCTGCAGATCGCCGAGTTGTGCAAATCAACGCCGGTGCGAATGCCTTCTGGCGAAAACTCCATGAAGCACGTCTTGGTGTAACGGACCTTGTCCGGCTGCAGGCTGGCCAGATTGTTGGAGACAATTTCTGGCAGCATCGGAATGACCCGGTCGGGCAAGTACACGCTGGTGGCCCGTTCGTAGGCTTCTTGATCCAACGCCGATTTATGCCGCACGAAGTGCGACACATCGGCAATGTGCACGCCCAGCCGCCAGTAACCGTTTTCTAGCCGCTCGACAGAAACGGCGTCGTCGAAATCGCGGGCATCGATCGGATCGATGGTAATAATGGTTTCGCCGGTCAGATCGAGCCGGCCGTGAACCGATTCGTTGAATTCCTCCGCTTGCTGGCGGGCGGCATCAAGGGCCGCTTCAGGAAAATCGCCGGGCAGATTAAATTCGCGGATGATGGAAAGCGTGTCGACGCCGGGTGCTCCCTTTGCGCCCAGCACTTCGGTAATCACCCCCTCACCGTCTTGAAAGTGCGACGGAAAGCGGACCATTTCGAATACCACTTTATCGTCTGGCTGGGCATTTTTTGCGCCGGGATCGCCCACATACACGGGCCGGGAAAACAGCGTGCCATCGACCTGAACGTAGCCGTTGCCGGCGGCTTCGAAATACGTGCCCACGAATTGGTGGGTGTCACGTTCCAGGATTTCGACAATTTCGCCTTCTGGATTAGGGCGGCGAATATCGCGCTTGCGGGACAGCGCGACGAGCACAATGTCGCCGGAGGCGGCATCCTGGGCATGGTTGGCGGCGACGAAAATATCGCCGCTACGGTCGCTTTTGGCGGCGCCGGTTGGCCGCACAAATCCGTACCCGGCAGACATTCGCCGAAACACACCGGTCACACGCTGGGCGCTGAATTCGGCCCGCGATTGCTTTCCGCTGCGTGCCGGTTCGGAATTCAATTGCTCGGCTGCGGCGGCCACCGGCTGCAAGAGATGATTTTGCCCGTAGGCAATGCGGCCGGCTTTCACCAAAGATTTGACGGCCTGCTTTAATTGCCCGGCGGCGTGTTCATCCAGCCCGAGCTGTTTAGCGATCACGCGCGGCTTGACGGGCTTGTAATTCGGGCGGTTTATAAATTCGACTACCGCCTCTTCAAGTTCAGAAATATTCATCAAGGAAGCCGCGGATTGCGCGGACTAGCAAAAGAGAAAAAAGGCCGCGGATGAACGCATATGAACGCAAATTAAGAATAAGACCACGTTCAGCGGCCAGGATAACAATCGAACGATATGGATTTTAAGAATCTTAAAAATGCTTTACAGGCTGTTTCAAAACTAGGAATCGGGTGGCTGGGTCGACCGAAGGGAGCCCCCAGCAGCCTATTCACTGGGGCTCGGCGGCACTCGACCCCAGCCACCCTTGAAGGAAGTCCAGTTTTGAAACAGCCTCTTAGAAATATCCTGAGCGAGCGATTTTTTCCGCATTCGCGTTTATTTGCGTTCATTCGCGGCAAAAAAATTCGTATTCATTGGCGTTGATCTGCGGCTCTTGGCATTTGTCGTCATGGGTGGCCATCGGCACGCTGAGGCACTTCCGCATGACCTTTGAAAAGCTTGCGGCCCAGCGATTGATGGTATTGCGTCCAGGAGCTGTCCAAATTGGCGGCGTCGCGCATGAGTTGATGGAAATTGTGCAGCTTGGCGTCGAGGTTATCGAGCTGATGCAAAGCGATGGCCTCCAGCGTCATCGGCAATTTGGGCGCGCCGAATTCGTATTCGCCGTGATGGCTGATGATCATATGCTTCAGCCGCAGCACCGTTTCTTCCGGCAGCGGCTCGCCCAGCAGTTCTTCCGCCTGGCACAGCTTTTTATCGAGCATGGTAATCGCCAGCACCACGTGTCCCAGCAGTTGGCCGGCATCGGTGTAGGCAAAGCCGCGGTCGCTGGAAAGTTCTTCCACCTTGCCCATGTCGTGCAAAAATACTCCCATCAGCAGCAGGTCGCGGTTAAGGATGGGATAATGCCCGGCGACGTTGTCGGCTACTTCCATCAGGTTGACCACGTGCTCCAGCAGCCCGCCCGGATAGGCGTGATGATTTTTGATGCCGGCCGGCGAATGCGACAGCCGCTGCATGAATTCGTCGTCGGTTAAAAAACATTCCGCCAAATTTCGCAGCGGCAGATCTTGCATCGACCGCAGCAATTCGGCCAGCCGCAGCGCCAGGTGATCGATGTCGGCCGGCGTCAGCGACATGAAGTCGGCCATGTCGACTTCATCGGTTCGCGCTTTGCAAATGCTGGTGGCAATCAATTGCAGCCCGCCTTGAAAGATTTGCGTGGCCCCTTCCACGCGCACCAAATCGCCGTCTTCGAACGAGCGGTAATCGGCGTCGCCGGCGTTCCACATCCGGGCGCTAATGGAGCCGGTGCGGTCGGCCAACTCCACCTGCAAATACAAATTTCCATTGCGGTTGGGGCGCAACTGCTTTTGCGAGGCCAGGAACACTTGATCGATGGTTTCTTGCTGGCCCAATTCGGAAATAAAACGGCGCGGCATAAATATCGGTTGAAAGTTATAAGCGGTGGAACAATGTGCAAAGAAAATAATACAAGCGGCCCGGCGTCGATGCAAAACCGAACAAAACCGGAGCCCGGCAACTTCAAGAATGTTGCCGTGGGGATGCAGGATTGATGCTCAGATTGTACGCGGAAAGCGGCTGCCTGGTAAGTGCCCAAAATTGCCGCCAGACAGCCGCAATTGGCTACATTGCTGGCGAATTCACTGGGTCGGCCAGGTCACTGCTCCACGTGCTTGAACACCAAGGTGGGGCTGAACATCTGCCGTACTTGGTCCAAATTGTTTAAGTAATCTTGGTATGCGGCAGCTGGAAAGTGCCCTACCGCGCGCGATACGTGTGATTGCAATTGCAATTCGTTGTGATCGACTGACGAAGTCAACTCGCCTTTGAAGAACGGGGTGTCCTGCGTTGTGGCAAGTTTTTCGGCCTCCGCCGCGTCGTAACCCTTGGGAACTTCAATGCTGATTGAGGCTGTTACCACCAGCGGCAACTGCAGCCACAAGGGTGCGACCCGCCGGTCCACAGGTTCGCCGGCAAACAAGGCCGATTCCCACGGAGCGGGCAGGCGTCCCACCAGCTGGCTACCGCCGGCATGCAAGGCATGATCGCTTTCGCACTTCATGGTCATTACTAAAGGTTGCCCATGTTCTTCCATTCCCTCGATGCTTAAGCTTTGAATTTGCACTTCCGCCGGTCCGCCAAAAGTCGCTTGTAAATGTTCCTTGCGCTTGGTGGGGTCAATCCGCTTCAAATACTCGCGCATAGAGCCCGCATAGTAACCGCCGAACGTGAGTTTTTCCTCCATTTGTATTTTGCCCTTCTCGTCCACGCGCACGTGCCGATTTACGTCTAGCGTGTCGCTGTTGGGCTGATAGTCGGGAATGCGCACCAGCCGGGGAGAAGCTTCGTCCAACAGCAGTGCCGTGCGGCCTGCCAATCCGAAGGGGACCAAAATTTTTGGATCGAACTGTTTGTCGGTGGCGTCTAAAAATCGATCACCATCGGCCGTGTGGGCGCACACAATCATATGATTGAACTGATCCAGCGACGGGGTTTGCTCCGACACGGTTTCCGAGGTTTGCACCAGTGCCAATTGGCAAGGCACCTGTGCCGCCTGCAACAATTGGCTGAGCAGCAGGCTGTGATCTTTGCAATCGCCATAGCGGTTGTGCAACGTTTTTTCCGCCGAGTTCATCACCCGAGCGCGTTTCCCAAATTCGATGGCTTTATACGTAATGGCCTTTTGCACGTACGGCAAAATAGCGGCAATTTTCGCGGCATCGTCTGGGGCGTTGCGGGTCAAATCGTCCGCGGTCTTTTGGATTTCGGGACTGATCGCCAGCAGGCTATGGATCGATTTCCAATACTCCTGGGCTTCGCTGTTCCACGTGGTTTGCTTGTCGACCAGCCGCACATACGGCACGAATACTTCCCAGGGATCGGCATCGGGCTCCATCCGAAACACCGGCGGCGCATCAACTTGCCAGTACAATCCATGCTCGGCGTGCTTAGTTTCCAACTGGGGCGAAGCCGAAGCGGCAACTCGCTCCGGATCGGTAACCACATACACCGTTTCGCGCGCCATCGGCGTAACCGACGTGAAAAATCGGCTCACGTACGGCAGTTCTGCCGGGGCGACAATATCTGCCGTCGTGACGCACACCTCGATGCGGCAGCCCGGCCGAATGCCTGGCACCGGCACATGCAGTGCTTTGCGATGCGTGTGAATGTCGTTCGTGGCCATGTCGGCGACAAAATAATCGGCCACATCTCCTTGGGCAATGGGCTTTCCCTGCTCGTCGAATACTTCCAAGTTGTTCACGAAGATTTTTTCGTTCAGCGGATCGAATTCAAACTCGATTGTGCTGAAGCGGCTGGCTCCGGTTTCGTTGATGATTTGCACCGATTCGTACAGACTGGTGCGATGCACTTGCTTCGGCTGAAACTCGATGGCCTCCGTGTACGCGCGGTAATATGCCGGAGCATCGGCTAGCGTTTCGGCAGGCAAGGGCGGAGCTTGGTTGGCCTGCAATTCGTCCGGCAGGGGGACGGCTGGAATTGGCTCCTTGATTTCGACGTTCGCCCCTTCCCCTAGCAGGCCGGAAACGCGGGCCAAATAATCCTGAATGCGGGTATCTTCCGGCGAATGGCGCAGGGCTTCCTCGAAGGTGGCTTTGGCTTCCTTGTACCACTTTAGTTGCAGCTCGATGATTCCCTTCAGCACGATGGTATCGGCCGTGTCATTGCCGTCGGCCAGCAGTTGTTTCACCAGGTCGTGGGCTTCCGGAAAGCGCTCGGCCCGTTGCAGCGCGTCGATTAAGGCATACACAATTTCCGCATTGCCCGGCGATTGGGCCAGCCGAGCCTTCAGCAGTTCAATTGCTTCGTCGTGCTTGCCATCTTGGCTGAGCATGCGCGCCTTGGCGAGCGCCACCCGCGGCGAATCGCCGGCCGCTAAATACTTGTCGATTGCCGCTCGAGCTGCAGCCCGCTGGCCCGATTCGTCCAACAACCGCACATAGGCGGAAAAATAATCGTCGTTGCGGGCCTCGCCGCTGAATGCTTTTTGATATTCGTCCAAGGCGTCGGCCGCGCGGTTCACTTTCGATAACAGCCAGGCATGCGCGAGTTGCAGCGTCGGTTCGTTTCGCCACGCCGCACGGTAATGATCCAGGGCCTCCAGCGCCGGCTGATTGTGTCCATTCTGAATGCAAATGTTCACATAGTTATCCAGCGCCGGCGCCATGTCAGGGGCATTTTTCAACGCCGTCAGAAAGTACGGCTCGCTGGCCAAGGTTTCCCGAGTGCGCACAAAGTGCAAGCCGGCAAAATTATAAAACTTGCCGTACCGCTGGTTTTCCTCTGCAGACCGAAATGGCTGGCCAGAAATTTGCGCAGGCACGGTAAACTGCGCTCGCGAAAGCACATCTTGCAAAATTTCGGAAGCCAGTTCGTCCGACTTCGTAGACGATACCACAAAGCAAAAATCGCAATCTCGATTGTGAACCAAGGCCAACCGATGAAACACCTTTTGGTCGTGTTCGTTCGTGTGTTGGAAGATGCATTGCGTTACGGATAATCCGTGCAGTTGCATTTCGGTGCGGCGGCTGATCGGCTCGGAAAAATCAGGACAGCCGGCCAGCGCCAAAAACGCTTCCAGGCGCGGCACCAACGGGGGCTTCAAATCGAGGAAGTGAATGGGAAAAACCAGTAGCATGGCATCACGTCCCAGCAGGCCGCCAAATTGCGCCGCAGGATACATTGCAGGCAACCGATCCCACGCTTGCCAGCCGCGATCGCCCAGATGCAGGCTAATGCCATCATCGTTCGAAGTATAATCTGGCAATTGCGTAATGCCCTCGGCGTGGCAAACCAGGTGGGTATCCAGCATCGAAAAGCCGCTCAGCACGCGGTCGGCCGTGCTCGATATTTTCGCGCTATCGCTTTGGCGGCCGAACACCAACACCTGGTACGCAAAGCCATTGTGGGTGCACAGCCAGCGCACCTGGTAGAGCGGGCTTCCTGCCAGCGTGGCTTCGGTTTCAATCCGCGCTCCCTCCAGGCCGTGTACTTTTTCCGGCCGGTCGAGCACTTGCTGGGCCTTGGGAGCCGCGGCCAAAATATTGGCATGCGTAATTTCTTTGAGCTGGTCGAGATCTAAATTCAATTCCGCGCCGGGCCGCTCGGCGATGATAATAATGTACATTTCCGGGAACTTGCGCACGTACGCTAGCGTTGCATCCCGGTTAAACCGCTTGGCGTCGGCCTGTGTCCAGGCGGCATCGGGGGGCCGGAACTGGAAATTCAGCCTTTCGTCTTTGGCGGTCTTAATTTCCGGCGGCGCCGGGAAGAAACTTCCCAACGCTTTGCCAAAATCGGCTAGGCCCTTACCCGGATTTTGATTATTGACGCTGGGTTTTGTGGCGGAGTTCGATGACGTCGCCGAGGAGTTGCCCGCACCTGCCGAGGCAATACTGGTCGACGGCGCCGGCGGGCTGCTGCTCGAGGGCCAACCGAAGTTGCCGGCCGTGAATCCTTTTGCGCCATCTTGGGACGATTCTTTTACACCGCTGTTTGACAGTACATTGACCGGAATATTAGCAGCCAGCGCAGGCGAATTTGCTTTGGATGCGGTCGACCGGAGATCGGTTGTTTTCGAGCTCATTTCCGCCGCAGGTTGTTTTGGCTCTGCTTTGGCGACCAGAGCTTCGGGCGGCGTTTGAACTTTCTGGTCGGTGAAATCTTTTTGTCTCTGATCCTCCTTGGCGACTGTGCCGGCAGCCGGTTCTTTCAGCGGTAGAGCAGCCGGCGTGGACGGCGATTCGCGGTAAAACTCCCCGGCCGCGAACATAACCCACACGAGTGCCAAGCTTGCGACGAGTGCTCCAGCCGCTTGCCGCCGCCCACGCGTGGGATTCTCTTGGTTCGCCTCGCGCTTCATTTCCGCTAACGCCGCCAGCGAGGCAATGGCTGCGACCATCAGCAGCCCGCACATCACCGCGATCGCGTTCAGCAAAATCAAATTCCGTAAGTTCTGCGGATGAAACAGATCGTCTACAATTAGCCCAGCGATTGCCAGCAGCGCCGGAACGGCCAAGGCCGCGCCAATGGCTGCTAAGGCCAAAAACGCCTTGCGGTTATTTCCTGGACGGCGCGACAGCGAGACAGAACTCATCGCGCTCCACAAAAACACCATCGCCGCCAACACCCCGGCGCCATAAAGCGTGCCCCGCCAGCCCATTTCCGAGATCGCCAAAAGCGTTGGCCCCAATTCGGTCATGGCGGGTTCAGAAGCAAATTCAGAAAAGTTGGCAAGTCATGAGCAGAAGGCTAAAGGCCAAGAGCGACCCCTACGTTAGATTACCACGGCCCGTCCGAACTGTCGAGTTCGGGGGGGAATCGTGATCTCCAGCGGCCCGCTAAACCCGAACCAGCCAGGTGAACATCTGAAATGCGTGCGGCCTCGTAATCAATGTTTAGCTGTGCTTGCCCCAGTCATGCTGCATTTTTAGAATGCCGCCTGTTTCAAGTCTGCAGATCGGTCGGTAGGATTGTCAGCGAAAGGAATTATCCATGGCCAAGCCGCCGAAAAATGCGATTAGCCCCACGCGGGAAGAAGATTATCCGGAATGGTATCAGCAGGTGGTGCGCGCGGCCGACCTGGCGGAGATTTCGCCGGTGCGCGGCTGCATGGTCATTAAGCCCTGGGGCTATGCCATTTGGGAGAACATTCAAAAAGCGCTGGACCGCATGTTCAAAGAGACGGGGCATCAGAACGCGTACTTCCCGCTCTTCATTCCGCTCAGTTATTTGGAAAAGGAAGCCGCTCACGTTGAAGGCTTCGCCAAAGAGTGCGCCGTGGTGACGCACCATCGATTAGAAGCCGGGCCCAACGGCGGGCTGGTGCCGACCGCTCCGCTGGAGGAGCCGCTAGTGGTGCGACCCACGAGCGAAACCATCATCGGGGCCATGTATGCCAAGTGGGTACAATCGTACCGCGACTTGCCGATTCTCATCAATCAATGGGCCAATGTCGTGCGCTGGGAAATGCGCACCCGGCTGTTTTTGCGCACCACGGAGTTTTTGTGGCAGGAAGGGCACACGGCCCATGCCACGCAGCAGGAAGCGGTGGAAGAAACGTTAAAAATGCTCGACGTGTACGCCACCTTCGCCCAAGATTACATGGCCATGCCGGTAATCCGCGGCGAGAAAACCGCCGGCGAGCGTTTTCCCGGCGCTGTCAATACCTACGCCATTGAAGCCATGATGCAGGACCGCAAGGCGCTGCAGGCGGGCACATCGCACTTTTTGGGGCAGAATTTTTCCAAGGCGCAGGAAATTAAATTTCTATCCAGCGAAGGGCGCGAGGAATTTTGCTGGACCACCTCCTGGGGCGTCAGCACGCGGCTGATCGGCGGATTGATTATGACCCATGCCGACGATGACGGGCTGGTTCTGCCGCCGCGGTTGGCCCCGGCGCACGTGGTCATTATGCCGATTTTCCGCAACGACGAGGAAAAAACCACCGTGATGGATTTCTGTCGCAAGTTGGAATCCGAACTCAAAGCCCAAGCCTACGACGGCGAGCCGGTGCGTGTGATTATGGATGCCCGCGATTTGCGCGGCGGCGACAAAGTCTGGCAGCACATTAAGCGCGGCGTGCCGCTGCGGCTGGAAATTGGCCCGCGCGATGTGGCCGGCAACGCTGTATTTTTAGCCCGCCGCGATAAGCCTGGCGAAAAAGGAGGCGTGCCGCGGGCGGAATTTGTGGCCAACGTTGGCAAAATGCTTGCCGAAATGCAGACGAATTTATTTCAACGAGCCTTGGCGTATCGAGAAGCCAACACGCGAAAAATCGACAAGCTGGAGGAGTTCAAAGCCTGGTTCACGCCGAAGAACGCCGAGCAGCCCGAAATTCACGGTGGGTTTGCCCTGTGCCACGTGTGTGAAAGCCCGGAGGTGGAAAAAACACTCGCCGATCTCAAAGTCAGCATCCGCTGTCTGCCCGTGGAGGGTGCGTTGGCCGGCTGCAAACCCGAGCCGGGCAAATGCATTTTCACGGGCCAACCCAGCTCCCGCCGCGCCGTCCTGGCCAAAGCGTATTGAAGAGACACTTCCATGCACATCTCATTTCAATTCCAACCAAGATCGCAGCGAGTTCTCTAGATTCAGCGCGTCCCGGTTGCTTAAGAATCCCAATGATTTCAGAACAAGACTTTGATGAACGGTGTATAATCCGCGCTTTACTGCCGTTGGTACGTTTATTGATCCCTAGGTTGATATTGCCCTAGGTCGAGGGTTTGATTATGTCATGGCATGAAAACTCCTGGAACGTCAGAACAACGTATCAGCCAACGTCTTCGTGCGATGGCTTTGGTTCAACAAGGATTGAGTTCGGCCCACGTGGCGGATCGATTGGGCGTCGATCCCAGGACGGTACGTCGTTGGAAGCGAGCTTACCGGCGACGCGGCGAAGCGGGGTTGCGTGTGAAGACGGCGCCCGGTCGGCAACCGCGTTTGACGGGAAACCAACGTCGCAGCTTGGTGCAACGCTTGCTGAAAGGCGCTATCACTCAAGGCTTTGCCACCGACTTGTGGACCTGTCCGCGGATCAAGCGACTGATCGAACGAGAGTACCAAGTCAGTTACCATGTCGATTACATTCCTTGGGTGATGAAATCGTTGGGCTTTACCGTCCAAAAGCCCGAACGCCAGGCGCGGGAACGGAACGAACCTGCCATTCGGCGCTGGATCGAACGCGACTGGCCGCGGATCAAAAAAAGGCAGCTCAACTTCAAGGCTGGTTGGTTTGGATCGACGAAACAGGCATTTTCTTGAGCCCCGTGGTGCGGCGAACGTGGGCGCCCCAAGGCGAAACTCCGATTCTGCGCACGCGAACACGCCACCACCGCCATCTGTCGGTGATCGGCGCGATCTCGATCTCGCCGCGTCGTCGCCGGCTGGGTTGGTACTTGAACTTTCATGCCGAGGGATCCATTCGTCAGGAACAAGTGATCGTGTTTCTGCAACAACTGATGCGGCATCTGCGTGGGGACGTGTTTTTGATCTGGGATCGTTTGAATGCTCATCGCGGGAAAGCGGTTCGTAAATTTCTCGATCGCCATCCCCGCCTGCATGTCGCGTATTTGCCAGCTTACGCGCCCGAACTGAATCCCAATGAATACGGTTGGAATCACCTCAAAGGTCACTCGCTGGGCAACTATTGTCCCGACAATGTGCAGGAACTGCATCAGACGGTCAAAAAAACGGTTCGTAAATTACAAAGCCGGCAAGCACTCCTCCGCGGTTTCGTAAAGGCCACTCATTTACCACTTCGCCTCGCAGGTTGAACTAGGGCATAATTAACCTCGGAGTCAATAGCCCTGCGGAGGTCCAGTCTGCAAGAACAAATTCGCCGGCCAGCAACCCAGCGATTTTACTGGTGAAGGGAACAATCAATGCATCCTGGGAGGTGTGTTGTCCGCTGACCACGACCGCCGGTCGAATTTTTGCACCCGTTTGGTTTGCAAAAATTACTCGCACCAAGATGACTTCATTTTTCGAAAAGTTGGGCATAGACGTCGTCCTGTTCATTTGCCCAAACCGCGGCCAGCGAGGAATGCGATGCTTCTTGCCAGAAGTGTTCCTCGTCCGAGGGCAACGGTGTCACCAATACTTTTGCGCCTTCCGGCAACGTAACCGGCTGTAAGGGAATAATTTGGCCGTCGCGTATTTCGGCCACAATTGGCGATTTTGAATTGGCAAGTTCCATCGTTCACACCATGCAGGAATCAGTGTACGTTTTTGTCGACAGGCGTTCTACTATAAGTGTATCATTTCCGTCATGGGTCAAGCAAATCAGGCTGCGCCGGTACTGTCAATTCTCGCTGCATTCAGCCGGCATGAGCAGGCATTGGCTTGGGCGCGCGAAACGGCCGAAGCGCACTGGGGGCCGATGGCGCTGGCGAGCCCGGCGTTTGAGTTTACCGAGACCGAGTATTACACCACCACGATGGGCGCCGGCCTGAAAAAACAATTCTTCGCGTTTGAACAGTTGATCGATCCGGCCCGGCTCGTCGACTTCAAGCTGCAATCGAACCAGTGGGAAGCACAATACGCCGCTTTGGAAAAGCACGCCGAACTGCGGCCTCTGAATTTGGATCCCGGTTACATTACGCTAGCCAAATTGGTGCTGGCCTCCACGAAAGACCACTCGCACCGAATTTATTTGGGCCGGGGAATTTTTGCGGAAATCACGCTCTCATTTCGTAGCGGCGGTTGGCAACCGAGTGAATGGACATATCCCGATTATCGCCGGGCCGATTTCCAGCGCTTTTTTGACGACTGCCGGGCGTATTTAAAAGGGATAGGCGGCAAGCGGTAAGCAGAAGGCGGTAGGCGGCAGGCAGAAGGCAGAAGGCGGCAGGCAGTAAGCAGTAGGCGGCAGGTCGGGGATGATTTTGATACAATAGAGTACAGGCTCGTTGAACGGCTTCTTAATTCTTTGGTCATTCCTTTCTTCCCTGCCGCATGCGTCACTGGGTTTTAATCGTTCTGGCAATATTATTTGGTGCAGGCTTTGGCCTGGGCATCACCGTCATGGAGTTGGGGGCTTCGCTGACCAGCACAGTCGATGCTTCTATGGCGATGCGTCCGACGGCGGCTTCACTACAAGGGCCACACGTGGTGCCAGACCAGGAAGAATACAATTTCGGCAGCATGGAGCGCGAGAGCCACAAATCGCACGTGTTCACAATCCGCAACGATGGACACGCTCCCCTGATCTTGAAAAAAGGGGAAACCACGTGCCGCTGCACGAAGTTCGAGATCGCCGAAACGGATTTAAAGCCGGGCGATTCGACCGCGGTAACCCTTGAATGGAAAGCCAGAGACGTGAATCCGGGAGCATTTCGCCAAAGCGCCACGATTGAAACCAACGACCCGGCGCGGCCGCAATTAACATTCACCATCAGCGGCGATGTCACCAGCTCGTACCGCGTGAACCCGACCGCGTTGGCGTTCAGTTCCATATCGGCCAGCGAGCCGCACACGGCGGACATCAACATTTATTCGTATCGGTCGGGCCAACTGGCGGTAGATAGCCACGAGTTCACGGAGAGCTCGACGGCCGACAAGTTCGAGTTCCGCGCCGAGCCCATGCCGGCCTCGACAGTGCAAGAAGAAAAAAATGCCCAAAGCGGCGTGGTAGCGCATGTGACCGTAAAACCCGGCTTGCCTTTGGGCGCGTTTCGGCAGAAAATCCACATCCATTTAAACCAGGAAGAAGAGGCCCTGGAGGTGCCGATCGAGGGGAACACCATTGCCGATGTGGTCATCGCCGGCCGCAATTGGGACGATGATCACAGTTTGCTGACGCTGGGCACGGTCAGCGGTCCGGAAGGAGCGACCGCCGAACTGTTCATTGTTGCGCATGGAACGCATCGGAACGATTTACATCCAAAAATCAAAAGCGTGAAACCGGAGATGCTGAAAGTTTCCTTGGGCGATCCGCAGGGGGGCACAGGAGACTCTCCGGTGCGAATTCCAATAAAAATAGAAATTCCGCCGGGAACGCGCCCTATGCTCCATTTGGGAGGCGAAGAAGGAAAGCTGGGCGAAATTTTGATCTCCACCGATCTACCGGAAGCCCAAACCATACGGATTTTGGTGCGCTTTGCCGTCGGCGAGTGAGAACTCGGGAAGTTCACGGCTTGCGGTTTAACGCCAGGACGGAACCTCGAACCATCGATGGACCACGATGACGCCAAAACTTTTCTCGCGGTTACTGCCGGCGGCCCTTTTAGGTTTGGCCGTGTTGGCCTTAGGCACAATCATTTTTCGTGGCGATCGCATGGCCGGCGCCCAGGTAAGCGGTGACGGCAATCACCTCGAACACGGGCCGGCAGAGGGGCAAAGTCGCTGGCTGCGGAAATCTTCGCTGGAGCCGAATTTATTTGTTGACTGGCCGCGCCCCAAGGTCGCGCTCGTCCTGACCGGCTTGCTGACCGGCTACATCGAACCGTGCGGCTGCTCCGGCAAGGAAAACGAGCAGGGGGGGCTCAGCCGGCGCGATCAATTGCTAACCCAACTGGCCGCCGAGAATTGGCCTGTCGTGGCGTTGGATGTCGGCAGCCAGGTACGGCGCTTTGGCCGCCAGCAGGAAGTGAAGTTTCAATCCATCGCCGACGCGCTGAAAACAATGGGTTACCGCGCCATTGGGCTCGGCCCGGACGATTTGCGGCTCTCGGCCACCGAACTGTTGGCCAGCATTGCGCCCGTGGGAAATCAGTCCAGCCCCTTTGTTTCCGCCAATGCGGGTCTGTTCGCATTTGACGAAAAGATATTGCCCCGTTACCAAGTGATTGAAGCCGGTGGAATGAAGATCGGCGTTACCAGCGTGCTGGGCGATCAGCAGCGCGCCCAGGTGAATAATCCGGACGTGCAACTTCAATCGGCCGACGAAGCCTTGGCGGCGGTGTTGCCCAAGCTGCAAGCGGCGAAGTGCGATCTGCTCGTGCTGCTGGCTAGTGCTTCCAAAAATGAATCGCTCGCCCTGGCCAAAAAATATCCGCAATTCAAAATTGTTGTGAGCGCCGGCGGTGCGGAAGTGCCGCCCAAGCAAGCCGCCACCATCGAAGGCACATCCACACTGCTGATTGAACTGGGCGCCAAGGGGGAATATGCCATTGTGCTGGGCTTGTACGACAACTCGCCCGCTTCCATTCGCTACCAGCGTGTGCCGCTGGATGTGCGGTTGGGCGAATCGGCCCGCATGAAGCGGGTTTTGGCGGCGTACCAGGATCAATTGAAGGAAATTGGATTTGACCAGCTCGGTCTCAAGCCGGCGCCATTTCCTGGCGGGCGGAAATTTGTCGGCTCTGAAGCATGCAGCGAGTGTCACACCAAAGCCTGGGCGGTGTGGAAAAAAACGCCGCACGCCAAAGCGCTGGAGACGCTAGTGAAGTTGGATCCGCCGCGGCAGTACGATCCGGAATGCTTGAGCTGCCACGTGACGGGCTGGGAACCGCAGAAATTCTTTCCTTGGGATGGCGGCTATTTAAGTGCCGACAAAACGCCGCAATTGGCCGGCAACGGCTGCGAAAATTGCCACGGCCCAGGTTCTAACCACGTGGCGGCAGAGCAGGGCGCCCTGAAAGCTTCCGCCGCCGATTTGGATCGCTACCGCGCTGAAATGCGGTTGTCGTTAAAAACCGATGCCGATCGACGGAAAGTGATCGACATTTGCCTGAAATGCCACGACATCGACAATAGCGTCGAATTCAAGGGCGGCGATGCGTTCGACAAGTATTGGCCGAAGGTCGAACATCACGGGAAGGACTGAATACCGGTAGCGGTGATCGGGAAAGTTTATGTAAGCCCGATGAAAATAACGCTGCGATATTCGACCCGAACGCTGTTCATTGCGATTGCCGTGATTGCAATTGCCTGTGCGGCATTTGCTATCTGGGGGCGTCCCTATCTGCGGAAACGCTATTATGAAGAGCACTGGATGAAAGCTGGTGCGATTGCCATCTGCGATCAGGATGGATTTGTGAAAACTCTGATCGCCGATGACGCAACTGGCGCTTTCTCCCCTGCTTCCCTGGCGGAACTGGCAGGTTCTTCACATCTGAGCATTCTCGTTTTAATCGACACTCCCACTACCGATGCGGATATTGCCCGCCTGGAAGATTTGCCGAAAATCATCTCTTTGGCATTGCGGGGCACCAACGTCACCGACCTTGGCATCGCGCACATTGTCAAGTTTCATACGTTGAAGTATCTGTTTCTGCGCCACACCCAGATTTCCGACGCCTGCATTCCCGAGCTTGGGCGCATGACGTGGCTCAAACAATTGGAAATCGATCAAACGCAAATCACAGAAGACGGTATGAAAAAGCTTCGAGCGCTATTGCCAAATACGGAATTTGTTTCCGAATCAACCCCTTAAACCTTCGAAACCAAGACGGGTTTAAGCCTGGCAGAACATTATTGCCGTGCCGCGCCGGCCACCTGCATTTTCACCGAGTACAAGCCCTTGCTCGCCGTAATGAACAGCGTGCGCATGTCGCTGCCGCCAAAGCAAACATTGCCGGTCCAGCTTTCCGGCACGTCGATGTGTTCGATCTTCTGGCCGTTTTTATCAAACACGGTGACTCCTCGCCCAGTGAGATACACGTTCCCCTGGTCGTCGATCGTCATGCCGTCGGAGCCGAGCTTGCAAAACAGGCGTTTGTTTTGCAGCGAGCCGTCGCTCTGAATATCGTAGGCGAAGGTGTTGCCGGCCTGAATGTCGGAAACGTACAGCGTTTTTCCATCGGGCGTGCCGATGATGCCGTTGGGCTTTCGCAAATCGTTGGTCACGCGGGTTAGGGTTTTGCCGTCGGGTGACAGAAAATACGTGGCTTCCTGATCTTGCTCCTTGGCGCCGCGCTTCCAGTAATCGCGCTTGTAAAACGGATCGGTGAAATATGCGCCGCCATCGGGCCGCACCCACACGTCGTTAGGACCGTTGATCAGCTTGCCCTGATAATCCTTTACCGCCACGGTGTGCTGTCCGGTGGCCACGTCGATAATCCACAATTCGTTTTTCTCGTCTGCGCATGACCATAATCGGCCTTTGTCGTCAAAGCACAGGCCGTTGGAGCGGCCCGATGGTTCCATAAACGTGGAGAGCTTGCCGTCGGTGCTCCACTTCAGAATTTTGTCATTCGGCTGATCGGTGAAGTACACATTCCCCTGGGCATCGACCGCTGGCCCCTCGGTGAACTTAAAATCACCGGCCAGTTTTTCGAGCTTGGCCCCCGGCGCAATGATTTTAGATTCCTGTGCCCAAACGCAGCTTGGCCAATACGCAAGCACCACAAGTACGCAAAGAAGATGCCGCATCACGCACCGCCTCCATTGGCTTCGTTAAACCAAACACGCTGCACGCTCGCGCTAGTCATTTCTACCACGACGCTTTCGCCAACACCCAAGGCCCAGTGAACCCAGAGCCAGTAAAGCAAAAGAACACGGCTCGGGCACTAAGCTTACCGTCAGCGATTCGCCCGCCGCATCATTGGGCGCGGTCGTCGAACTTCCGTTGATGTAGGTATAATCGTCCCAGCCGGTGGTAGAAGGACTGGCAGAAGTGTTGGTAATTTCCATGCGCAAAGCGTCATACATGACGCCGTTCGTATGCGCACTGACGCCAAAATCTATTTCATTATCTGTTCCCGTAGTACTAAGATCAGAGACGGGAAATTGAAATGCCGCCCATTGATAAAAGCCTGCATCTCCGCTGCGAGTCTGTGGATCGTTCGGACCAGGAAAATTGTTAAAGCTCCAGGTTTCCTGATGGCCATTCAACGTGACGACTAAACTGGCAGACAGCGATACCACGCCCACGGATAAAACGACAAATTGTCCTTGCGCCTTCTGCGCAGCGGTAACCATAAAGTGAACTTGCCACGACGCGCCGTGATAGCTGGCTGGTCCCCCGGCCGCTGTGACATAGGCTGGACAGGTATTCGTGTAATTATCGGTGGTGGCGTTGGCCGAATCGTACAACGGCGGATTAAACGTTTGCCATTGATTGGCCAGCCACGCATTGGGATCGTTGGTTGCCGGAACGGCCTGACCACCAATGACGGTGGCCGTGGCGTTATAAGAAACGAAGCCATTGTGACCGAGCGCCGCTTCTTCGGCCCAGTAGTCATAGGAGCCGTAGTATTGCCGCTTGTCAGGACCCGAAGAACCGAGAACCACGGACGAATCGTGACCGTTGGTGAATTCATTGGCGGAGCGATTGGGCGTGCCGATGGTCCAAATGGGCGCGGCGGTGCTAAAATTCTCCGGCGTGAACGTCAGATTCTGCGGAATACTCGTTTGTCCCGCGACGATCGGAACATTATTGACTCGCGTTTCCCCCCATTGGCCAAGCTGATAAAGCGTTAAGCGGTAAGTGCCCGGCGTCACATTATTGATGTTCCCACTTCCGCTTTGATTGAGCTGAACCCAATATTGACTGCCCAGCGTCGATTCCTGCATGTTGACGCCATTTTCGGAGAGCACTGCCGTGTTGTTCGTCGCATTGGCGCTCCAGCCGGCGGAATTCCCCGCGCTCAGGTTGAGGCCTCCCCGTGTTGTCGTGCCGGTGGGAACATAGCCGGCCGCAACCAAGGCCGCATCGGTGTTATATTCGGCTTGATACGTGGGAATATTGCTGACTGCTGCCTGATAAACTTGCGCGCCGGTTTTTCCCGCGCTCGACTGCACATTGAATGCGAATGGGCCATAGACGATATTCGTGGCCACATTGGCTGCGACGTTGATCCCATAGCCTGGGTACGCGCCTGATCCGGAACCATCAATGCCATAGTGATCGGAATTGTACTCCACGTTGATGATCGCCGGATCGGTGAAAGCCAAATCTTGCTTGGTGGGCCCGCCGGTCATCGATTCGGTCGACGGAATCACCGCCGTAACGCCATAATTGGGGCCATACAACGTCTGCCCTTGATCGAATTGCACGTAGGTGGAGGTGTCGTATTTCGTGAAGAAGTTGGTCCCATTGTCGCCCGCCACGCCCGCCGCCGTGATTTGGGTGGTGACGTTCTGAACTGTTTGGCCCGCATAGCCGGGTGTAAGGGGCGGGAAGGCAGCACTCACGCCAGCCAGATTGTTGGGACCCGTGCCTTGCTGGTACGTGGAGGTAAAAACTCCTCCTGACGTAACACCGCGAAACAAAAACTGCCCTTGTCCCTGGCTCCACGCCGGATCGGTCGCTGCATGGCTTACCGCTTCATACGCATGCACCGTGGGGTCATTGGCGAAGACGATGTAATGGATCGAATAGGTGATGGGGTTGGCGCTGGTGCCGGTCGAGGCCATGGTATCCCACACGTCGACGTAACTGTTGTTGGGCCCAACTTGCGAGTTAAAGGTCCAGGTTCCCGAGCCGATTCCGGCGGAAGCTGTTTCTTCATCTAACTGCGAAACCAGGTTGGGACCGCTGCCAAGCTTAATCGAAGTAACATTTTGGGAATTCGGATCGAAGACTGTGGTGATTAAGCCATTGGAAATCGTCCAGTTGCTGTTGCTGTTTTTTGTGAGAGTAACCTGCGCATGGGACACCGCTGGAAACAACAAACATGCGGCAAGGCAGACGAGGAAGCCGCAGCAGGCCAGCATCCTAAAGCGGAATGTCAGCTGATGCCTGCGTCTAAGAATATTCGGGCAAGCCCCCGCGGCGACGGCTATTGTGTCGTCCAAAGCAAGAACGACAATAACAACACGCTCCCCCACTGGAATTGCCGGCATTAGCAAGTCTCCCCCGTGCCTGATGGGCGTCGGCGAAAGGCCCTGTTCCACCACGCGCCGGTTCGTATTGTGATCGAAGACTTCGGCCGTGTCCAGCACTTGGCGGACGACTTGGCCCTCCAACCACGGGCGCTCTCCCTGGTGCGGAGTTCAGCCCGCAATTTGCGCCATCGCTTCGTCGGGAATGTTGAAGTTGGCCGACACGCTTTGCACATCGTCGTGATTGTCGAGCGCTTCCACAAGAGTCAACACCTTGCGGGCGGTTTCCGGGTCATCGACGTTCACCGTATTGGTGGGAATGCGCGTGAGCTGGCTGCTTTCGGGAGCGATGCCCGCTTTTTGCAGGGCGTCGGCCACTTTGGCGAACAGATTGGCATCGCAGGTGACTTCAAATTTATCGCCGCTTTGCTTCACGTCGTCAGCGCCGGCTTCCAGCGCGATTTCCATGATCTTATCTTCGTCGGCTTTGTCGGCGCCCACGATGAACAGGCCTTTGCGCTCGAACATCCAGGCCACGCAGTTCGATGCGCCCAGCTTGCCGTCGTTTAGTTCGAACACTTTGCGGATTTCCGGCGCGGTGCGGTTGCGGTTGTCGGTCAGGATTTCGCACATCACGGCCACCCCGCCGGGGCCGTAGCCTTCGTAAATGGTTTCTTCCAGCGTGCCGCTTTGCAATTCGCCCGTGCCGGTTTTAATCGCCCGGGCAATGTTCTCGTTGGGCATGCTGACGGCTCGGGCGGCATCGATGGCGTACCGCAGGCGGAGATTGGCGTCAGGATCGCCACCGCCTAATTTTGCGGCCACGATAATCGCCTTGGCCAGCTTGCTCCAAACCTTGCCGCGCTTGTTATCGATCAGCGCTTTTTTCCGGGAAATGTTGGCCCAATGGGAATGACCAGCCATGAGAGTATCCTAAATGCTGTTGTTAATGCCAAAATTCTAAATGATCAATTACGAAATCCCAATGACCCATGCCAGCGGTCATTTCTGTTCGAGTTTCTTCTCAATCGCTTTCATTTTCTCCTCTTCGCCGGCTTTCTTAAAGGCCTTGGCGGCGCGCGTCCAGGCGGCTTTGGCTTCGGCAGTTTGCCCCAGCTTAGCGTATACCTGGGCCAAGTGATCCAGCACTTCGCCGTCGGGATCTTTTACATCGGCCGCTTTTTGCAATTGAGTAAGCGCTTCCGCATTGCGCTCCAAGCGGAATAGCACCCAGCCCAGGCTGTCGAGATAGGCGTAATTATCGGGCTCATCGGCGACGGCCAGTTGAATCATTTTTAAGGCCCGATGCAGATGCTGGTTTTGTTCGGCCCAGAGGAAGCCTAAATCGTTGTTGGCGCCGGCATCGTCGGGAAACTCGTCGAGAATTTGCTCCAGCCACTCGACCGCTTGCGGCGTGGCATTTTTCAGCGTGCAAAGGTTCGACAGCGCGTCGCGGGCCTCGCGGCAGGCATCGCGAACGCCATCGGTGGTGTAATCGGCATCGAACTTGTCCAGCACATCCTGGTACGCCTTGGCCGCCTCCTCGTTGCGCTTGGCGTGGTACAAAATCCACGGAATGCGGATGGCGTACGACACGTTTTTCGGTTGTTTCTCGGCGGCGACTTTGGCGGCGGCCAGCGCGGCATCGGTTTTGCCTTGCATTTCCAACACACCGGCCAGGTAGTAGTACAAGTCGGGCTTGTCGTCGGGCAGAGCTTTTTCGTCGATGCCGCGTTGAAACACGGCCTGGGCCTCGGCGTATTGATCGTCCATGAACAAGCCGAGCCCCCACACCAGAAACAGCTCGCCGGCGGTTTTGGGATCGGCCTTGAGCGCTAAATTGAACAGTGTTTCGACATCTTTCCAGCGCTTGGCCTCCGCGGCAATTAAGCCGGCGGCGCGCAGCGCATATTGATCTTGCTCCTTGGCGGCAGCGCCTTGCGTTTGCGCCGCTTCGATCAGGGCGGTTACTGCCTTATCATCCTCGATCAGCTTTTTCACTTCGTCTCCCAGCGCGCCCAGCGAACCGTCCTTTTCCAACATTTCGGCCAGCAATTTCAACAGCTCTTCCGGCTGCTGGGTACGGCGGTAGACATCGGCCAAGGCGGCGTATGTTTTTTCGTCGGCCTTTTCCGCGTGGACCGCTTCCAATAGATCCTGCGCCTTTTCCAGCTGACCCGCCGCGCGATACTGCTCCCCCAGGAAAAAAGTTAGCGGCGTGTTTTTAGGCTGCTCGTTGTGCAGCGCTGCGAGCCTAGGAATTAACCGGTCGTCTTGCTTCAGCTTTTTCAGCACTTTGGCCAGCACTTCGTAGGGCGAGGTTTCCTGGTCGGTCGCGCCGGCATTGAAAAATTTTTGCAGTTGCGCAAGCGCAGCTTGCGGCTTGTCGGACGCCAGATCGACCCGGGCCATATTCAATGCCAGCGTGGCTGGGTCGGGTCGAATTTTATCGAAGTGCTCGAACGCCTCCTTGGCCGTCTCGGGTTGCCCGGCTTCCAAACACGTAACGCCAATTAATTCGTACGTTGCGCCGCCATCGCCCAGCAGCTTTTTGTGCGCCACCGCGTCGAGGCCGAACTTCTCAGGATCTTCCAATGCTTGCAGCACGTGCTTGAAGGCGGCAGCGGCATCGCCGTACTCCTCCGTGAGAAACGACAGCCGGCCAATTTCCATTTGCACGGCCACTTGTTGCGCCGAAGGCTTTTCCTTTGCCATTTGCTGCGCGGCCTGCTTGTACAATTTGAGGGCTTCTTTCCACTGGCCCGCTTCGGCCAGGTATTCCGCGGCCCGTTGCAACAATTCGGCATCGATCGGGCTTTGCTCGATGAACTTGACCGTATAGCGCAGGGCCTCGTCTGGGCGATCCAAGCTGAAGGCCAGTGGAACCAGCTCCCGCAACACCGGCGTGGCATTGGAATCGTAACGGATGGCCCGCTCGTATTCGCGCAGCGCTTCCGGCAACTGTTGCCGCTGCTCGAGCATGTGGCCGGCGGAAAAATGGGCCAGCGCGGTGAGCCGATCCTGTTCCTCCTCGGTGCGCGGTTGCTTCGGATTAAACGTTTCCAGCGGATTGTCGAGCGGCTGCTTCGCCGGCGGAGTAGGGTCGGCGAACAGGACCGGCGCACACCACAGCGCCATAACCAGGGCCGCCGCCGCAGCCGGAGAGGAAGAGCATCGCATAAGGCACCTTGTGGTTAATCGGCCGAGCTAGATGACGTGCCGGGCTCGATCGCCGGTCGATCGAAATCGGCGTCAACCTACGATCGTCGCACTAAAAATTATTGTATGCGCTTCACCGCGGCTTGCGCTTGGCCAAACGCTTGGTGGCCGATTTGGAACCGGCGTGCCGGGCGGCCGGGCGGGAAGCGGCAGATTCGTGCGTGCGTGCCGACTTGGCGGTCGCCGCTTTTTTATGCGGCATTTTTTTCGCAGGCGGCTCCGCCGCAAACGATTTGGAACCCGACGCTTTTTTGGCGTCTTTGGCGTGCTCTTTTTTGCCCGGAGCTTTGTGAGCAGCGGGAGCCTGCTCGTGCGGTTTGGCCCCGGTCCCTTTTTTATCGCCCGCTTTGTCGGCGGCGTGTTTCGCAGCCTTGCCGTCGGCTTTGCCTGCCGGCGCTTTCACAGGCGGTGGAGCAGGCGGCTCCGGCGGCTTCTTTTGGCCCCGCTTAGGGTAACGATCTTTGCCGTCGGGATTGATGCTCAGCAGAAAGCTCTTCATGGCCGGCGAAAACGGATTGGCGACAAACTCGGCCGCCAATTGATGCAACAGCGAACCGAACTCGGACCCTTTGTTTTTAGGAATGGTCCGCTCCAAGCCGGCGACGTTGCTGGAACCACGTTCCGCTTCAGACGCCAGCCCGATGATGTACAGCACATCGAGCGCGCCGCGATCCAGCGGAATGGAATGCCCACCCAAGGCGTGCTGCGTAACATAGGCCACGACAAACGGCGACGCGCCTTCCATTTTCGCCAGCCGTTTGATGCCAACGCCAATGTTTTGTTTTTTCACGCTTTCCAGGTCGAACGAATAAGTCGCCTCGAACACGTTTTGCAGCACCGATTTCAAATTGGAAGCGGCCGCGGCGGGGTCGGGCAAATCACGCATCGCCTCGGACAGCTCCTGCACCGTGCTGACGCGGACTTCGTTCCAATCGAAGAACGAGGTGCGCAAATGCTCGAAGGTTTTCTCCGCTTTGTCCTGCGCCGAGTTTTCCAAGCAGCAGGCGAACAGCATCAGCTCCAACAGCGGCCGATCGCCATTGTGCAACGCCGGCTTATAGCGCTGCTTGAGCACTTTGTACAACTTGGTGATTAACGCGCTACGATTCGTGCTGGCCATAGGAAATTGGGGAAAATGTAAATCGGGATGGAGATTTTTACCGTGGGCGCTGTCGGCGGTTGGCCGGAGCAGGCTGGTCGGCGGGAGGTTCTTCGTTGGTGTCGTCGGCGGCGTAGGAGCCGGCTTCACTTTTTGCCGATTCCGCCGGGGCGCCGGCGGCTTGGTCTTCGTTTTCCGGCGGCAACACTTGCTTCAGCAGCTGTGCCATTTCAATCGATTTTTTCACGCCTTGGTCCAAAATAAACATCAATCGCGGCGTGAAGCGGGTATCAATGCGTTCGGCAATTTTCGATTGCAAAAATCCGGCCGCACTTTGCAGTCCGCGCACGCTCAGCTTCTGCTGCGTTTCGTCCCCCATCACCGACACGTGCACCTTGGCATGCCGCATGTCGGGCGAAACTTCCACGTACGTGACGGTGACAGCGCGGATGCGCGGGTCCTTGAGCTCAGCCAAAATGGCCATGCTCACAACTTCGCGGATGGCTGCGGCGGCTTTTAACAGGCGACGGGAAGACATGGCAGCGGCAGAGCGAAGGCGCGGTGGGGTTTCTAAAATCTAGGCCGAAAAACAGGCTGTTTTATCCGTAAAATTCGTACAATGCAACGATTTTGCTGGGCGCAACACTCCCTTTTCGCGGCTAGAAAGTGCGGGCCACTTCTTCCACGCGGTAGCACTCTAAAACATCGCCTTCCTTGAGGTCGTTAAAATTCGCGACTTTAATGCCGCATTCCAGCCCTTCGCGCACTTCGCGAACATCGTCTTTTTCGCGCCGCAGCGATTCCAGCGGGTAATCGCCCGCCACGCGGTTGTCGCGAATCACGCGCATGCGGCTGTTGCGTTGCATCGTGCCGGAAAGCACACGGCAACCGGCAATGGTGCCCAGCCGGCTGATGACAAACGTTCGCAGGACCAAGGCCCGGCCCAATTCGGCATCGCGTTTTTCGGGCTTGAGCATGCCTTCCAGCGCTTTTTTCAAATCATCGGTGACTTGATAAATAATTTCGTACCGGCGAATTTGCACGCCTTTGCGTTCGGCCAGCAGGCGCGCTTTTTCGTCAGGCACTACGTTGAAGCCGATGATGACGGCATCCGAAGCGTCTGCCAGGTGCACGTCGGCCTCGCTGATGCCTCCCACCGTGGCCTGCAATACTTTGATTTTGACTTCCGGGTGCTCCAGCTTGCCAAATTCCTTGAGCATGGCTTCGATGGAGCCTCGCACGTCGGCACGCAAAATAATGTTGAGTGTTTGCACTTCCTGCGTGACCAGCCGCTGGAACAAGTTTTCCAAGGTAACGTGTCCCGGTCCGGCCGTGCCCAAGGCCGCCAGCCGAGTTTGCGAGCTGCGCTGCGCGGCAATGTCGCGGGCCTGGGCAATATCGTCCAGCACGTAAAACTTGTCGCCGGCTGCGGGAGCAACATCCAAGCCGGTCACATTGACCGGCGTCGATGGCCCGGCCGATTCCAGCTTTTTGCGCGGCTGGAGGGTATCGAACATGGCTTTCACATGGCCGCTGGCGGCGCCGCATACCACAGCATCGCCCACTTTCAGCGTGCCGCGCTGCACAATTAACTTGGCCACCACGCCCCGGCCTTCGTGCAGCTCTGCTTCCAGGCAGGTGCCCACCGCAGGCCGATGCGGATTGGCTTTGAATTGCTTATCGTCGGCCACAAACAGCAGCATTTCCAGCAAATCGTCAATGCCTTGGCCGGTGAGCGCGCTGCACTTCACCAATTCCACTTCGCCGCCCCATTCGCGCGGCTGCAATCCGGCCGTGACCAATTGCGTGTAAATCCGATCGTAATTGATGCCCGGCAAATCGGTCTTGTTCAGCGCAATGACAATCGGCACGCCGGCAGCCCGCGCGTGGCTAATGGCTTCCTCGGTTTGCGGCATCACGCCGTCGTCGGCTGCCACCACCAGCACGGCAATATCCGTCACGTTGGCCCCGCGAGCCCGCATTTCGGTGAACGCCTCATGGCCGGGCGTATCGACGAACGAAATCTTGCGCCCCTCGCGCTCGATTTGATATGCTCGAATGTGCTGCGTAATGCCGCCGCTTTCGCCGCTGGCCACGTCAATGCCGATAATTTTATCCAGCAGCGAAGTTTTGCCGTGATCGACGTGTCCCAGGAACGTAATAACCGGCGGGCGAATTTCCAGTTGCTCGGGGTCATCGGGCTGAGCCTCGGCCAACGATTGCAACTGCTCTTCGACGCTGAGCGGCTTTTTCAATTCCACTTCCACGCCGAATTCGCTGGCCAACAGCTCCAGGGTCACCGCATCGAGCGTGGTCAGAATGTTGGGCATTGAACCCAATTCCAGGGCCAGCAATTTGCCCAGCACCTGGCTGGCGGAAATGCCCAGCCCTTCGGAAAAGCTGCGCACGCTGGCCGGGAGTTGAATGACGGCTCTGGTTTTGCGTGGTGCGATGAGGGTCCCGCCGCTGTTGCGCTTCACGCGCTTCAAGCTGCTGCGCAGGACGGGGGCATCTTGATCGTCTATGGTAATGCGGCCGCCACGTTTGGCTTGCTCGGCCGCCTGGCGCTTGCGGTTAAGCTGCCGTGCTTCGCGACCCCCCAGCGCCGAGCTAAGTTCTTCGCCATTCCCTTTTGCGGGCTCCTTGCCGCCGCGCTTGCGTTCGCGCCCTTCGCGCACCACCGGCGGGGAGGCATTGCCACGCGCCACCATGGGGGGCGATGAGCCGCCGCGCGGAGCTGGTTTTTTCAATTGATCGTCCGTGCGTCGCCGTTCCTCGGCCTTCTTCACATGTTCCGAAAGCGGCTTCGCCGCGCCCGCCTTACTGGCGCGCACAACGTCGGCCGGCAAACGTAAGTCAGGCTTTTGCGGAGCAGGCTCTGCCGGCTTGAGCGGTTCTGGCGGCGCTTTGGCCGAAGACGGCGGCAACTGCGCCAGCCGCACGGCAGGAGTGCCGCGGTTTAACGGCCGGGGCTCCAACGGCTTTTTGCGCGGCTCCGGCTTGTCTGGCTTGGCCCCGTCAATGACCGGCGGCTTTCCGGATACCCCACCCGGCGGAATATACTGTTCGCGAGTCAGCGTTTGCTTATCGGGAGGCGCCGCCACGGCGGTGGCTGAAGAACTGGGAGCTGCGACGCTTCGTTCCGGGGCGCGTCCCCGGCCTCCAAGAAATTCCTTCAGCCGCACAACTTCGTCGTCGTCCAGGCTGGCCAGCGCAGAACCTTTCCCGGTGATGCCTGCCTTCGTGCAGATATCCACCAGTTCCTTGCTGTCGATTTTTAGCTCTTTGGCGAGCGAGTAGATTCGCGCGGGCAATTCTCAGCCCTCCCTCTCACTTTAGCCCGGCCGGAGGCGAATCGACGCGCGGCCATCGGCTTGTGACATTGTTTCAAACCATATTCAGGTCTCCCCAGGCGGGTCGATCGACGACAAAACCTTCCGCGTGGCAAACCTACCAGTATACATTGGCCCAGCTTTCTGGAAAGCAGCCCACAAGTATACGCTTTCCGGGGGTGTTAATTCGAGCCGCCGGAAGCGGAATCTCCCCCTGTGGTCGCCTCTTGGTCGCTGGATACCGTGGCTGTTTCGTCGCCAGATTCTGCCCCTACCGCCCCATTTCCATCGGGCGCCGCTTCCGAAGTCGATTCGCCCAATACGGTTGCAGCCTCCGCGGAAACGCCCACGCCTGCCTCCTTTTGCAATTCGGCTTCTTTTTGATCGGCCTCGGCCGTAGCAGCATCAATTCGCTCCTGCTCGCGCTGCCGACGCCGTTCCACAGCGGCAGCAGCTTCGGCGGCCTCGGCCCGCTGCTCCGCCTGGTCAACAATATTCTGTACTTGCTCCTCGGTCAGGTTGCCCATGCTCATTAAATTGTCGGGCTCAATCACCGAAAGCTCGTCATAAGTTAGGAAGCCCTCGCCCACCAGCCGTTCGGCCAAAGCCGGATCAAGGCCTTCCAACTCCGAAAAGCCCGCCACGGCCCGTTCGATTTCCGAATCGAGCTCCTCGCGGGTCATAATTTCAATATCCCAGCCGCACAGCTTGCTGGCCAGTCGCACGTTTTGTCCGCGCCGGCCAATGGCTAAGGACAATTGATCTTCGCGGACCAGCACAATCGCCTTGCCGATCATCTGGCACAAAATCACTTCGTCCACTTCCGACGGCTGCAGCGCATTGGGAATGAGCTGCTGCAAATCGTCGCTCCAGCGGACAATGTCAATCCGCTCGCCTCCCAACTCGTCAACAATATTCTTAATGCGGTTGCCGCGCACGCCCACGCAGGCTCCTACACAATCGACGCGCGTGTCACTGCTGCTAACCGCCACTTTGCTGCGGTAACCTGGCTCTCGGGCCAAGGCCCGCACTTCAATGACGCCGTCGGCAATTTCTGGAATTTCCTGCTCGAACAGACGTTGCACCAGTTGGGGCCGCGTGCGACTGAGGATTACCTTCACACGGCTGCCGACTTTTTTCACGTCGAAAATGGTGGCGCGAACGCGCTCGTTCGGATGATGCGTTTCGCCGGGAATTTGCTCGCTCCGGGGCAAGATGGCTTCGGTGTTGCCCAGCGAGACCGTGGCGGTGCCGTTTTCGTACTTCTGCACGACACCGGGAACCATTTGGCCCATCAGCTCGTGATACTCGTCGAACAACGAATCCCGTTCCGCCTCGCGAATTTTTTGAATGATGACTTGCTTGGCCGTTTGAGCCACGATGCGGCCCAGCGTTTCCTGCGGGTCCAGCACCACGCCGTTGTGCGTGCCGGAAATGGCGCCGCTAATCCGATCGATGATGACCGTAATATCTTGATCTTCGCCGTATTGCTTTTTGGCGGCCGACACCAGCGCAGCCTCAATCGCCTGGAACACAATTTCCTTTTCGATGTTCTTATCGCGGTGGATCGAGTCCACGATTCTTAGAACTTCGGTCGCGTTCATGAATGCTGTTTGGTGGCCTTGTGCCTGGTCGTCTGGTGTCTCTATTCCTGCCTACCGCCTGCTGCCCGCCGCGTACTTTCTCCATCCACCAACAAAAAACGGGAACGATTATCCTGCGTTCCCGCACACCGTTATCACAGCTACTTCAGCCCGTGGCATCTGCCATGAGCCAATACGCCACGATAACCGGCCATGCGCTATGTGGCCCGGTTCTTGCGAACCCGCGCGTTCCGCACCGTTCGGCCCGGCCGAAACCATCCAACCGAAACCATGCGAAACTCGTTTCGCCACACAACTTAACGAATTGTGCAACCAAGTAAATCTATCGGTCTGGCCGCCGACTGTCAACCCGGCGATTTGCCATCGGGACAATTACATGTATCCGTTTACATATGTCCGTTTTATATAGCCCGACTGTGCCAGTCGGGGCATACGGCGACAGTCGGGCAATTCGCCCATGTAAAACGTAAATTGTCCCACGATTGTTTGGGTGTCGGGTGTGCGCTCTGGTTAGGCGTCAAGAAAAACCCAACAAACCAGTGGAACTTTATTGCGATTGGCACCTCTAAAGGTCTCAGGAGATTGCTCCGTGGCGAGGCAGTTTTGTTTCAAAATCCGGTTCTTTTTTCGGGAGCAAATTGATGAAAGCCATCCTCTTCACTGGTTTATTGGCCGTCACGGTGTTTGCCAGCACCGCATTTGCATTGACCCAGGAGCGCGAGGTCACCGCGGACTATCTTAAAAATCACAGCGAGCAATTCTCCGTGACGGTGACCAAGACCAAGGCAGGCCTGATTGAGTTTTCGATCAAGCACAATGTGCCGAGGCCGATGTACCACGTGGCCCATCTGGCCATAGATCACGACGGCAAACTGATTTCCGACATCAACATGCCCTCGTTTGGAAGAAAACATGACAACGAGTTCGATTTCGCCCTGGCGCCGGAAGATATCGCCGGTTCGAAGTTTGATCTGAGCGACAGCGCCGTGGGAGGCACGGGGGAAGATGCCACTCCCGAGCCCGGCACCATCATCTACAATTTCCACTTGGCAGATTTTGTGCCCGCCGAATTGCGGTCGGGCAAATGAAAAATTGCCACAGTTCGCCAACCGAGCGCAGCGCGATAATGCATAGCCGCGGCGCGCTAGCACATGCTTAGCCCGGTCTGCCACGACCGGCACTGTCGCAAGGGCGATAGTCTTTAGCCCCCACGCGCCAGCGGAGCGCTGTTGAATGTGGCGCAACTGCAAGCTTACGCCTGCATGTCCAATCCCGAGCCGGCGGGAAAGTTGGCGAAAAGTTGCGCGAACAGCGAGTTCAAATCGACATTGCCGTTGGCGTTTGTGCTAGAACCAACGGCCGATGCTAATGTGTTGGACTGGCTCGAGGAGCTGCCTGAATTCGCGCCGTTGTTGGAACTCCCCTGGGCACTTTGGCTGGCGATTTGCAACAGAATGGTTAGCGGATCGGTCGGCTGTTGGGCGCTGCTGCCGGCAATGCCGCCGCTGTTGTCGCTGCTCGTCAGGCCGTTGTCGTCGCCATCGCTGTCATCCAACGACGACAAGCCCAGCGTGTCTTGGCTGGATTCGGCATGATGGTGTCCATGATGTCCGTGCGCGCGAAATTGTTGGGGGCTAATTCCGTTGTCTTGCAACGTGGAATTGATCGCGCCGCCCACAGCCTGCAGCACTTGGCCCGGTGTGCTGGTCGGACTGAGATTGCTCAGCGCATTGCTGACGGCCGTTTCAATTTGGCTGCGCAAATCGCCCGCATCGGCCGTGGAACTACTCGCGCCATTGGCCGTCGATGCCGTGCCCGTGGTCGCGGAGGTTGGATTGGTGCTCGATGAAGTGACGCCCGGCACTTGCCCGGTTGCGCCGGTCTGTTGCGAATAAAGCAAATACCACAGCGAACTGCTGCCGATGCTCCCGACGCTGGACATCTTCTTACCCTTCGCAGATTACTCTGCAAAAAAGCGCCACGCTGGGCGTATGCGCACACTCGACCATGACGCATTTTCAGCCGCGGTGAGGTCGCCCCGCGCACGACTGCAACGTTGACCGCCACGCTGGCAATATCGCCGGGCGCGCGAGCCACCACCGTTCCACTTCCTTACAGGCTGTTTCAAAACTAGGAATCGGGTGGCTGGGGTCGACCGAAGGGAGCCCCCAGCAGCCTATTCACTGGGGGCTCGGCGGCACTCGACCCCAGCCACCCTTGAAGGAAGTCCAGTTTTGAAACAGCCTCTTAATTATCGGCATTCGTTTGCGTCGCCCCGAAGTAAAGTTGTGTCCGATTTGCCGATTAGCGAAACCTGCTAGCAGCCGTTTCTACGGGCACACCGCGGCTTTGCCCAAATCGGCACTCCGCCTTCCGCATTTTGCACTTTGAATTGCTCCATTTGCTCCGATCCCAACGTCATCCACGTCGAAACCGACGATGACAACTCCGTCGGCGTCTGGGCCGCAAGCGAATAACTTTCTCTGTCCGCTTCAGCGCCGCCTGCTAGATCCAGCCCCTGCAGGCACCAATCCGCATTGCCCCTTCTCAAGTCGGCCCCTCT
The DNA here is from genome assembly GCA_035656635.1 of Pirellulales bacterium. NCBI lineage: Bacteria > Pseudomonadati > Planctomycetota > Planctomycetia > Pirellulales > Pirellulales bacterium. Next base: position 16,472 of record DASRSD010000054.1, on the reverse strand, counting down.
CGCAGCATTAACCCCTAAAATGGCTGCCCACAAAAACGAGGGAACTACACGCTTCGAAAATCGAACAACTTCTCGCGAAAATTCCTTGCACTCGCTCCAGCCAGCAGCTAATGTGAGCGAGGAGCAAGAGTCTGGGCGTTGGTTTCGTTATCTCGTCAACATCCCTTCACGCCCAGGACTCATCATGCCAGTTTTTCTGCCCGCTCCGCGCGCCGCTCAATTTTTGTTCGCCGCTTTCGCTCTCTCGTTCGTCCTTCTGCCAACCTCGGCCCGCGCCGCCACCGCCATCACCGCCGCCGCGTCACTCTCCATCGACACCGATGCCGATGGCATAACCGACCTCGATTCCTCCGGCAACTCACGCGACAACGCGCCAAGCTTTAACAATCCCTCGCAACAGGATACCGATGGCGATGGCTACGGCGACGTCATCGATCCCACCCCAACGTCGCCCGGCCCTTTCGTCGATATCGGCTTTCAACTTGACCCCGGCCCGTATACCGTCCTGCCCGGCGCAGGCGTCACCATCAACTTCACCACCACCAATTCTCCGCCCGGTAATTTCGGCCACATCAACCTCATGATGACCCCTGGCCTCACCCCCGATGCCGTCGCTTTTCAATCGCTGGCCACACCCGGCGGCTCGTTCTTCATTCCCGCCAATCTCGTCACGCTTCCGGGCCTGTGGGATTTGAACACCCCGGGCACATACACGGTCGAAGCTTGGGGATTGGCCCCAGGCGAAATCGGCGGCTACAAAGGCGGCGATGCCTCGGTCACCGTCGTCCCCGAACCCGCCTCGCTGCTTCTACTCGCCGCTGGCGCCGCACTTCTGTGGTGGCGACGCCCAAGTTGAAATCCATGTCGCTAGTTCGATAACGATAACCCGGCGCGATGGTCCGCAGTGGTCCACGGTTTTGCCCAAATCGGCACTCCGCAATCTGCCCCTCGTCTCTCGTCCTTCATTTGCAGCTCGGGAGGGCAAGTCTCCCGCCGAGTAGTTACGCCGCAATCTCCACCCACCCACCGTTGCCCCCCAACCGTGCTACGTTTAAGCTGACGCCATGCCAGCGCCCAAAACAGCTCCACCTGCCATCGCCGAACTGGTCGCGCGTTTTGAAGAACACCGCGAAACCTATAACCGCGGCGATTACAACGAAACCCAGCTTCGCCGCGATTTTCTCGATCCCTTTTTCGAAGCCCTCGGTTGGGATATTCATAACCGCCTTGGCTATGCACAGGCCTATCGCGATGTCATCCACGAAGATTCTCTCCGTGTCGAAAAAACCGTCAAAGCCCCCGATTACTGCTTCCGCATCGGCGGCGTCCGCAAATTCTTCGTCGAAGCCAAAAAACCGAGCGTCGATATCAAACAACAGGCCGCGCCGGCGTTCCAACTTCGTCGCTACGCTTGGACTGCCAAGTTGCCACTTTCGATTCTGACGGATTTCGAAGAGTTCACAATTTACGATTGCCGCTTTAAGCCCAATAAAGACGACAAGGCCTCCGAAGCGCGCATCCTGTATCTCCGCTACACCGATTACCGCGATCGCTGGAGCGAAATTGCCGACATCTTTTCGAAAGAAGCCATCCTGCACGGCTCTTTCGACAAATTTGCAGAAACGACCAAACGCAAGCGCGGCACCGCCGAAGTCGACGATGCCTTTCTGGAAGAAATCGAAGACTGGCGATCCGAGTTGGCGCGCAATATCGCCATTCGCAATCCCGATCTATCGCAGCGTGATCTCAACTTCTCCGTCCAGCGCATCATCGACCGCATTGTCTTCCTGCGCATTTGCGAGGACCGTGGCATCGAGCAATATGGCACGCTGCGCGGACTTGTGAACGGCCCCGGTGCTTACCCGCGTCTGGTCGAACGCTTCCACCGCGCCGACGAGCGCTACAATTCCGGACTGTTCCACTTTTCCGCCGAAAAAGACCGGGCCGAAACCCCCGACGAAATCACCACTGGCCTGGCGCTCGACGACAAGCCGCTCAAAGACATTCTCGGCCGTTTTTATTATCCCGATAGTCCGTACGAATTCTCCGTATTGCCGTCCGATATTCTCGGCCAGGTGTATGAGCAATTTCTGGGCAAGGTCATTCGCCTCACCCCCGGCCATCAAGCCAAAATCGAGGAAAAGCCGGAAGTTCGCAAAGCCGGCGGCGTCTATTACACGCCCACGTATATTGTCGATTACATCGTGCAAAACACGGTCGGCAAATTGGTCGCCGGAAAATCGCCACAAGAAATTGGCGGACTGACCGACGCTTGGAAACCCTCCAAAACCCACCGGCCGATTACCCTGCTCGACCCGGCCTGCGGCAGCGGATCGTTCCTGTTGGGCGCGTACCAATTTCTGATGAACTGGTATCGTGACGAATACGTGAAAGCCGATCCTCAGCAACATGCCACCGGCCGCGAGCCGCGGTTGTTCCAACATTACAGTGGCGAATGGCGGCTGACCGCCGCCGAGCGCAAACGGATTTTGCTGGCGCACATTTACGGCGTCGACATCGACCCGCAAGCGGTCGAAGTCACCAAGCTTTCGCTGCTACTGAAAGTACTGGAAGGCGAAAACGAGGAAACGCTGGAGCGCCAATTGCGCCTGCTGCACGAACGGGCTCTCCCCGACCTGGGCAGCAACATCAAGTGCGGCAATTCGCTGATCGGTCCCGATTTTTACGCGCAGCAGCAAATGAGCCTACTCGACGAAGAAGAACGTTTGCGAATCAATGTCTTCGATTGGCAAGCAGAGTTCGCACACATTTTCCATTTAGCCCCCGGCGAGTCGCCGGGGGTGGCCCCGGGTGATTCACCCGGGGCTAAATCGTCCGCCGGCTTCGACGCCGTCATTGGCAATCCGCCGTATATCCGCATGGAAACATTTAAGGAACTAAAGGATTATCTTCGCACACATTAGGAAGTCTACGATGAACGCACCGATTTATATGCGTATTTTATCGAGCGTGAGCATTATTTGATTCGCGACGGCGGTTTGTTCGGGATGATTGTCTCGAATAAATTCTTGCGTGCAAACTACGGACGAAAAGTACGCAATTTGATTAACGAAAATGCGCACATGATCAGAATTGTCGACCTGGCCGGATTGCCGGTGTTCCACGGCGCAACGGTGAGAACCATCGTGCTTCTCACAGAGCGCACCAACAGCAAAGCCTCCTCGCTATATTCACCGCCGCCCGACCTGGATAAGTTCCGATCGGTGCAAGCGGGAACAATGCCATTAGACAAGGGGACCGATTCAATATCCTACGAAGTTCCGGCATCCGCACTTGGCTCTGATGAATGGAATCTTGCAGCACCCGATGTTGCGGCCCTGATGCTCAAAATGCACAAAGACGCTGTACCGCTCACGATATTTGTTGAGGGACGCATTTGTAGGGGAATTGTCTCAGGGCTTACCGAAGCCTTCGTCATATCGCATGAAGAAATGAAACAGATTGTTCGAGCAAATCCAGAAGCGAAAAAAATCATTCATCCATTTTTGCAGGGGCGTTGCATCCGTCGATATTCGATCGAACCAGAAAATGAATACCTCATCTACACGCCGCGTGGCATCGATATGTCACCTTATCCGGCTGTGCAGGAGCATCTTCGTCCTTTTCGCAAAAAACTGGAGCAACGTGCGACCAAGCAAGAGTGGTACGAATTGCAGCAACCGCAATTGGCATACAAGCAATGGTTTGAAGCGCCGAAAATAATCTTCCCCGACATTGCTACATCCTGCCGGTTTTCCCTCGACAACGATGGCCATTTCGGCGCGAACACGGTCTATTTCATTCCCACAAATGACCTTGCATTGCTGGGCTTGCTCAACAGCCAAGCCGCCGCTTTTTTTTTCAAACAAATCTGCGCAGCCCTCGAAGGGCCCGGCGAAGCTTACCTCCGTTTCTTTGGGCAATATCTCGACGGATTTCCCGTTCGGTTGCCCAAAAGAAAAAAACAGCACGACCGCCTGGTCGAACTCGTCCAGCAAATGCTGGACCTGCACCAGCGGCTGGCGGAAGTGAAGGGGGATCACGAAAAAACGGCCCTGCAAAGACAAATTGACGCCACCGACCAGCAAATCGATCAGCTCGCCTACCAGCTTTACGACCTCACGCCCGACGAAATCCGCCTGGTTGAGGAAAGCACGAACCGCTAGCTATCGTCCATGAATATTGAGACGCTGCAACTTGCCATCGGAGCAGGAAAAATCCGCGTGACTGATCACGCCGACGAGGAGCTGGCCGCCGATGGCTTGTTGCTGAACGAAGTGTTGCAAGCGGTTCTGGTTGGCGAAATCATCGAAGATTACCCGTCCGATCGCCCGCTGCCAAGTTGCTTGTTATTGGGCCTGGACCGCGGCGGCGCACCGATTCACAGTGTTTGGGCGTATAATGACATAACGGGTTTGGCGGTGCTGGTTACTATCGTGTCGACACGGAGCGCTGGATCGACGGCCGCACAAGGAGAAAATAATATGCCAAGTGATCCGAATATTTGTCCTGTTTGTGGCGGCCAGCTTGTAAACAAGCAGGTGGAAAAGCTATTGCGCGGTGGAGTTCACACGGCGGTCATCCAAGTTCGCGCCGATGTGTGCCAGCGTTGCGGGGAGCGGCTGTATCCGGCCGAAACTATCCGGCACTTCGAAGACATTCGTCATAAGCTGGCACATCACCAAACGGCCGAGTTCACACCGCTGGGCCAATCGTTCCAGGCGGTTTAAACCTCGATAATTTGAACGCGGACCTCTTGATATTCGCGTTGCCAACCCAGTTACCTGGCTGCAGGAGCAAAACCGATGAATCGAACCTTGGAGCAAGTACGGCAAGAGGGTTTAACCGCTAGGGCGCAAGGCTGAATGCGAAAGAATTCCCGCACCCGCTCATCAGCAAGTGAGCGCGGTTGCTAGGGCAGTGACCGAGCGTAACGCGGTAGTATTCCGCTCTTTCTCATTTAGTCACTGGCTCAAAAATTCTGTTGACCTCACGGGTCAGTTCGGTATGCTGTACGGATGTATGGTACAGAAAGCGGGCAGCAGGCAGCCGGCAGTAGACGGGTACGGCTGCCAACTGCCTGCCGCCAGCCGCCTACGGCATGCCGCTAGCCGCTAATCGCAAGCTGCAAGTCGCTACGCACAGAAAAATGACCAATGACCAATGACCAAGCACCAATGACCAATGCAACTACTTCCGACCCCTGACTCCTGGCCCCTGACTCCTAACCACTAACCCCTCACCCCTCACCACTCACCACTCACGACTGACTTCCGACCTCCGATTCCCGATCCATGAATAATTCATCAACAACCCCCGGAGCCGAACTTAAATTCTGCGGCTTTTGTCCCGGCCAATCGCAATTTGTACCGGAGAAACCAGCCTCGCTTATGCCGCGATTGCGACGAAATCAACCAGTTTTGTCCGCGAAAAAAAACTCCCTGTTTTCATGCCAAAATTACTTCGCCCTGCAACCAAAACCGCGGGAATTATTCCCGGTACACTTTACATTTTTCCAATTCCGTTTAGGTCCGACGGTTTCGGCCGTATGTGGCAAAACTTCGAAACGGGATGGGGACGCGAACTGGCTTGGTTCGACCCTTGTCATGCCGCAGGTTGCACTCGAAAATAAGCGTTCGTTTCCGAGACTTTTCCCTTTTACGCAGTTGAGAGTTCATTCATGCCTAGTTGTGTATTGGCTTACTCGGGCGGGTTGGATACTTCGGTCATCTTGGGTTGGCTGCAGGAGGAGGGTTACCAAGTTCACGCCGTGTATGTGGATTTGGGCCAACCGTGCGAGGATCGCCAGGCCATTTTGAACAAGGCCAAACAATGCGGAGCGGCATCGGCCCGGCTGGTGGACGCCCAAGAAGAATTGTGCCGCGATTTCGCCTTTCCCGTGATGCAGTGGCAAGCCAAGTACGAGAACATTTATCTCTTGGGCACGTCGATCGCCCGGCCGCTGATTACCAAGAAATGCTTGCAAGTGGCCCGTGAAGTGAAGGCCGACGCCTACGCTCACGGCGCGACAGGCAAGGGGAACGATCAATGCCGATTCCAACTGGCCGCCGACGCTTTAGCGCCGGGCACGCAAGTGATTGCCCCGTGGCGAATTGAAAAATTTCGCCAACGCTTTCCCGGCCGCAAGGAAATGATTGCCTTTTGCGAGCAGAAAAAAATTCCGGTGAAGGCTTCGGTCGCGAAACCCTATAGCAGCGACGAAAACTGCTTACACATTAGTTACGAGGCGGGCAAGCTGGAAGATTTGAACGTGAATGGCGTGGAGCTGGTCGATTTCGGCATGACGGTATCGCCACAGCAGGCGCCGGATAAAATCGAAAGCCTTACGCTGGGCTTTCAAGCCGGCGTACCGGTCACGCTCAATGGCCAAAAAAAAACCGCCCTGCAAATGGTGCAGGAGCTGAACAAAATTGGCGGGCGCAATGGCATTGGGCGAATCGACATTGTCGAAAATCGCTTCGTGGGAATGAAAAGCCGCGGGGTGTATGAAGCCCCGGGCATGACCATTCTGTATGCGGCTCATCAAGCCATTGAGCAAATTACCGTCGATCGTGACTTGCTGCATTTGCGCGATCGGCTGTTGCCGGAGGTGGCCGAAATGGTGTACTACGGTTTTTGGTACACAGCGAAAATGGACGCGCTAATGGCATTTATTCGGGAAGGCCAGAAAACCGTCGATGGCGAAGTTACCCTCAATTTGTACAAGGGAAACATCATCGTGGCCGGTCGCCAAAGCCCGAAAAGCCTCTACGATGAGGGAATCGCCAGCATGGAAGGAGGCGGCAGCTACAATCAGACCGACGCGGAAGGATTTTTGCGAATTCAAGGTTTGCCGCTACGGGTGCAAGGCCGCGTAACGCCGAGAACATTCTGAGTTCGAATGCCGAAGGGGCACGCGAATGTATCTGCTCGAAAATCCAGTGCTCCAGCGCGAGTTGGTGGTGAACTTGCGCACGTTGCGGGCGTTTGCGTTGTTGTTTTTATATAACGCGCTCCTGGGATTGGTGGTGGTGTTGGCCTGGCCGCGAGATCAGCAGTTGGATTTAACGCACAATCCGCAGGCGGCTAAAGACCTGGTGAATTTATTTTTTCTCGGGCAATACGTGTTGGCCTCGCTGATGGCGCCCAGCTTTGCCGCCGGCACGATTACCGGGGAGAAAGAGCGCAAAACGTATGAAATGTTATTGGCCAGTCCGTTGCGCCCGGCGGCGATTGTGCTGGGTAAGTTACTGGCCTCACTAGCGCATTTAGCGATTTTGATTTTCTCGTCGCTGCCGATTGTAATGCTCTGCTTGCCGCTGGGGGGCGTTTCGATTTACGAAGTGTTGGCCGCATATTTGGCGCTGGTGTTGTCGATTGTGACGTTCGGCATGATCAGCGTGGCATGCAGCAGCTTTTTTCAGCGGACGGCAGCGTCTCTGGTGGTTTCCTATTTGTTGATTTTGCCGCTGGCATTGGCGGGCGTGATGGCTTGGGGAAGCTTGAGCTCGAAAGGCGAAATTCGCTTGCTGCTTTCCGTCTCAGTGCTGCCGGCAGTGTGCGTGACGATTTGCTTTATGCTGTTTTCCGCTACCACCAAGCGGTTGCTGCACCCGCCGGATGTCGGCAGCGAAGGAAACGAAGTTGTTGACATGGAAGAAGAAGCTCAGCAAGCTGTGGGGCTGGTGATTCAGCGAGATCAATTTCCCGACCGGTTATTTGCGCCGGCCAAACGTACGACGCTGTTGCCGGATGGGGCAAATCCGGTTTACGAGAAGGAAATGCGGAGCGAGATTTTTGCGCAAGGCACGCTGATGTTGCGTTTGGTCATTCAAGTGAGCATGTTCTTGGCGATTCCGCTGATGGCCGTGTGCTTGTTTTGGAAGCAAGACTTAGCGCCGTGGTATATCAGTTACGTGGTACTGTTCAACATGTTGGTCGGGCCAGTGTTTTCCGCCGGCAGCGTCACTAGCGAGCGGGAACGGCAGACGTTGGATTTGCTGTTGACCACGATCATTTCGCCACGAAAAATCTTGTTCGGCAAGTTGATCGCCGGGCTGCGAGTTTCCAGTGTGCTTACGGGATTTTTGCTTTGGCCGCTAATGCTGGCCTGTGCGATGCCCATGTCGTATTACTGGCATACGTTGCCTTCGATCGGTGCATTTTTGGGCATCATTTTGATGTGTTGCGTGACGACGGCTACCGTGGCATTATTTTGCTCCGTGCTGTTCCGCAAGACAGCACACAGCTTGATGACGACGTATTTGTCGATCATCGTGCTGTTTTGCGTGCCGCTGGCAATGCGGTTTTTTGCCGACCGATTTTTCCCGCAGGCTGGGGCAACCGCGGTAGTGCGCTCGCTGGGCCTTACCAGTCCGTTTGCTGCGGCGTTCGCGGTGCCGCTACACTTTGGCAATCCGGATTATCGTGATCAGGCGGCAAATTGGCCGCTGTACTTTTCGTACTTGGGGTTTTCATGTTTGATGTGTGCGGCGTTGGTGGCAATGATGATCTGGCTGTTTAGCAAGCGTTGGCGAGTGGCAGAATAAGGCAGCTATGGGTGCGATTGATGGTGCGCATAAAAAAGCCTAGGAATGGCCATCCCTAGGCTTTAGTGACGCAAATTTAACTGCTTGGCTTTCCCGATTATTCAACTTCCACACGCAACGATTGCACCGGCCCGGTCAAATAACGATCTGCTTCTTCCAGTGAACCCAGTCCCAACTCGATACGGAGGCCAGTCTGCAATTGATTCATTTTCACCAACATTTGGCCGCCGGCTTCTGGAGCGCGGCCTTGGGTGGTACCGAGCAGAAACACGGTCTGCGGTACGCTGAATTGCGTGCCAGTGCGGGAAGCCGCAAGTCGAGTTTCGCCTGTGGCTGGATCAATCAATTCGCCACGATAAACCCAATCGGGCGTGGAAAATTCCAAATGACTTCCAGGACTCAACTCTGCCAGAGTGAGCTGTTTGAGGTCGCTCGTTCCTTGCGGATGTTGATCGACATCGTCTCCTCGCACGATGGCTCCAGTGATCAGTGAGCACAACAAAACCGTGCTGCGAATAAGCATGATGACGTTCTCCGAGTGGATAATGCGAATGCAGATGAGAAAAGAGGAGTATCCCAAGTCTAGTTCAAAAACCTTCAAAGTGCCGGGCACCCCATTCCACACGGCCTGCTCCGCAAGAATTTATGCTACAACTTGTGATCTTACACGACAATGCGGATTTTTGCGGTTATCCGCAATCGTTCGACGATGATGTCAAACATGGTGGAGTTTAATGATTGCAACGGCAGTCACGCCGAACCAGGCAAGCTTAAAGTAGCCTGCCGGAAGCGCAAAGTTTGTCGTTTGCAGAATTCTGCGAATTCACAAAGAATTTTCCAAGTCAATCAGGGCCGAAGCAAAAGCCGGGAGTAAGCCCTTCTTGCAAACGCGTCACATGTTAGTTAAATCATCGCTAACGCCGGGACCGATCAAACGATCCAGCGAGGCAGTGATTTCTGAGGCAAAATGCTGGTTTTCCGCATAGATGCGGCAAATGCGATAGGCAACTGGTAGATTGCGATACAGTAAATCGTCGTCAAGCGGACGTGGGTGGCCTAGCGCTGGGTCGAACAAAAAATTCTGTCCAGCAGCAGGCCCTCGCGTTTCGGGCCGATGAACATGGCGAGCTAAATCGAATCGGAGGGGAGTTTCGCGCGCGTTGGCCGGTAAAGCGGAACGCACTGCTTGCTCGATAAATTGCGCATTGCTGAAAATGCTGGATCCTTCCGCATCGCCCGGCCGGTAAACAAGCGTACGCTGACAAACCATTTTCCAGCGCACCCGGCGGTTCAATAAATCTTGCCAACGCTGGCCGACTTCCCGCTGTGCCAGGTCGGCACTATTTTTCCAGCGAGCGGCATCGACCAAAAGTGTCCACTCGGTGAAATGCAGGTATTCGTCGAGTTTGTCCAGTGGATTGCCTGGAAATAACCACGGCCGGCTGGCTGTGAACAAATCTTTTAGCTCCAAATCAATCGCCCGTACGGTGCGATGAAAATATATAGAGCGAAATAATTCGGCACGCACGCCGATGAACCGTAACAAAGCGTCCAATCCGCGGGCATGAATTGTCAACCCAGCCTCGCTAAAGAAGCTGTATCGTAACAGCCGCTCTAAATCGTACGCTCGGGTGTTGTAGCCTGACATGTAAGCGTCACGGAGCACAAAATCCATATTGTCGACCGTATAGATGCCACTGAAAAGGCTGCGCAAGAATATGAGCCACTGCGGCGGATTCGTCGACTGCCCAGAATTTGGGCTGCCGAAACTTTTGGGCCGAGTAATTAACAAAGAGATTTGTGCTGGGTCGAGTGATTCGTCCGGCAAAAGAGCGCCATTCGGATTGCGTCGGACGCGACGGATTAAATCCCCCAATTGATGCTCAATGATCACGCTGCCCAATGTTTCGTGGGTAAGACCATATACCGAAAGATAGTGTTCGTCGAAAAAGTGCCCGAATGGACCGTGTCCCACGTCATGCAGCAGTCCAGCTAATCTTAGCAAGCATTCTACATAGCTGCGGCTGGGAACATCGGGACAGACCAGCTGTAGGCTATCGTACAAAGCAGCTGCGGCCCGACTGGCTAAGTGCATGACCCCCAATACGTGTTGAAAACGCGTATGCTCCGCAGAGGGAAAAACCCACCAGGCTGTTTGAAGCTGATGAATTTGGCGCAGCCTTTGCAACCAGGGATGATCAATGATTTGCCGTTCGGAAACTTCATCTGGCGCTAGACCCTCATTTGAAACAAGAGGCATATATCCGTGTAGTGGATCATAGCACAGGGCTTCGCGACGAAAGTCAAGCATCGGAGAGATAAAGAATGCGTGGGACGAGAAAGAGGAAAAGCGAGCGATTTTTGAAAGTTGATACTTACATATTAACGAAATTTAGGTGCTAGCAGACGAAGATAATTGTGCCATCACAGGTCGAAGTTGTATCTGCCCATTTTTCGCATTCGCTACAAATTCAGGTGTTCGCATTTATACCGCTGTTAATTCTAGAAAATTAAGTTTTTTTGAAGTCTTCTTTGCTAATTGAGTAAAGCATGTCTCTATGAAATCGCAATTGTTACCGCAGGGTTATGGTTTGCCAGACCGATAAAGTCTATACGTCCGGCCTTATGCACAGTGGAAATCATGAGAACGGAAAGATTTAAACAGTACCAAAAGGTGGGGCAGCCGTCGCCAACGGAAATAGCGACATCTAACCACTGCGCAGGGTACAGTCGTTGTAATCAATTCGACCACGGCCACGAAATCATAGCGAGATTTTTGAAACAGCTGCGTACTACAGCACACAAGGAGTCGAGGGAATGATTCGTCCGTTGGCTGGCTGGTTTGCGGCGATATTGTTTGTAGGCTTGGGCCACTCTTCGGCGTTGGCAAGTCCGCCGTCGGATAGTTTACTGCCAGCTACGACAAAAGGCTATCTATCTATTCCGAACCTCGGTGCGTTGCGCGAGCAATTCAACCGCTCTCAATTCGGAAAACTTGCCAACGACCCGGCACTCCAACCGTTTGTGGAGGACTTTAAACGGCAACTTCGCCAACAAGGAATAAAACAGCTAGAGCAGTTGGGGCTGTCATGGGACGAATTAGAGGACTTGCCTAGTGGCGAAGTTGCGCTGGCAGCGGTGCAAATCTCGCCTGATGCAGCAGCCGTGGTGATCATGATCGACTTCACAGGGCATATTGCGCAGGCCGAAACTCAATTAGCGAAAATCGGCGAGCGACTGACACAAAGCGGCGCTAAGCGATTGCAGCAGCGAACGGGAGATCAGATGGTCGTCTACCAGCTGCCTGGCGATCCGGGACGCAGAGAGCCTCCCACCGCAGCATATTTTCTACAACAAAATATCTTGGTGGCCAGCGACAGTGTGCCATTGCTGCAAGGAATGCTACACGCAGTGAATGATGGGAGAGAAGATTCACTGGTGGGGGTGCAGGCGTACCACGAAATCATGTCGCGGTGCACAGCAGCCGCCAACGGATTAGCGCCCAATTTACGCTGGTTCATTGAACCTTTTGGATACGCGGAAGCATTACGGGCCGCCACTCCGCTTCGAGAAAAGCACAAAGGCCCTGATTTGATTAAGGTGTTCAAGAACCAAGGTTTTACTGCTATCCAAGGGGTCGGCGGTTTTGTGAACTTCTCTGATGGCAAATACGAGGTCTTGCACCGCACGATGATTTATGCCCCGCCGATTGCTGGGCGTGATCCGCACGATGTAAATAAATATAACCTCGCCGCCCGCATGTTGCGATTTCCCGCAGGAGGCGACCTACTGCCGCCAGCCTGGGTACCGCACGACGTGGCGACATGCACCTCGTTCAACTTGGATATTCATACAGCGTTCACCGTGGTTAGTTCAATGGTAGATGAAATGGTCGGTGAGAAAGGCGTATTTAGCGATGTATTGGATAGCTTGCGCGACGATCCTGATGGACCGCGGGTTGACGTCAGCAAGGAATTGGTTGCGCATTTGGGCGCTCGAGTGACCATTATCAGCGATTATGAATTGCCGATTGGTCCCAAGAGCGAACGCAAAGTTTTGGCGGTGGAAACGACCGATGAGCAAACCGTCGCGACGGCGATTGCTAAATTGATGGGAGCAGAAAAGACTGCACATCGCCGTGAATTCGAAGGGCATGTTATTTGGGAACTCATTGATGCACAATCCGAAATGCCTAAGCTCGAAATCGAAACACCCGGCGTTAGCATGCAGCACTCTGAAAGCGATGTTCCGGTATATGCTGCCGACAAGAGATTTCTTTCAACCACGGCCGTGTGCGTGGCGAACGGGCAATTGTTTTTGTCCTCACACATTGCGCTATTAAAGAAAGTTCTCCAGCAGGCATCTCGCACCGATGGTTTGAGCACTGCCGACGATTATCGCTTGATTGCCGCTCAAGCTGCAGTCGTAGGCGCCGATCCACTCAGCTTTCGATTGTTCTCTCGCAGTGATCAGGAATTTCGGCCAACTTACGAGCTGATCCGTACCGGCCAAATGCCACAATCGGAGACAATTCTAGGCAAAATATTGAACTCCATGAGCGCTGACGCAAAAGACGGCGTTCCAAGAAAGCAGAGAATCGATGGGCACCAATTGCCAGAATTTGCAGCTATTCAAAAGTATTTGGGGCCGGCCGGCTCGTTTGTCACTAGTTTGGATGACGGCTGGATGTGTGTGGGCCTCATGCTGCCCCCGCAGCCGATCGTGGTGAATGCGCCCGCCGATGCACAGTTGCCGTCTAATGCGGCCGACCAAGTCATTCCAAAAGTCAGTTTGCTGAAATCGGGTAGCAAAAGCTCAAAATCTGACGCGAACCGCAGATAATTACGAAGTTTCAGCTGTAGTTTTAGCGGCATCTAACCAGTTACTCGTGCATCCTTGACGGCGCCCAAATTATTCCACTTTTGCCCAGAATGGATGGCGTCGGTCGCCGCGAGTACGCACGTCTTCCAATAGAACGGAAATCTCGGGCTTGATGTTGTTGGGAGAAGTTAGTCGGGCGCCATCTCGCATGATTGTTATCGGCCGCGAAAAGTCAACCATTTCCGGGGCCAGCCAAATGGTTACCTTGCCGTTGGTATGGATCGAAAGCCCGTTGTTAGCCGTAAGATTCGATTCGAAGGTGAACAGTTTATCGTTCGGCTGAAAATTTCTTAGTTCGAGCCACCAAAAAAAGTTGTCGAAAGGGCGCTCGCTAACTGTGGTAAACTGATGGGGGAAAAAGTTGCGTCGTTTGCGACCCATCCAATCGAATAGTCGCAAGATTTCGTCGGAAAAGTTTTCATGGCCTCGGCCTTCGAATTCGACAACCGTACAATCAAACGCAGCAGAGCGATTCATGTAGCGATCGAATTCCGGGCCATTCTTCACCATTTTATCGCCATCTAATTCGCCACACACGAAGTATAGCGGTAATTCCGCAGCGTTCTTCCAATACCGCTGCACAGTGCTGTTTGCGGTGGCGACAATTGGGATCAACCCGGCCCAAAGATCGGGATGTGCCAATCCAATATCCCAGGCGGCATTGCCACCAGCGGAATGTCCGCTTAGAAAAACCCGATCGGAATCGATAGCAAACCGACGGCAGGCGTCGCGGAGCGAGGCTAGAACAGCATTGTGCTCGCGAACGGATGCTTCATATTGAGTTTGGTGCGGCGCGGCCCATTCCGGGGCAATTACAATATATCCATACCGTCCGGCTTGGCCGGCGCGAACAGTCTCGCCACCATGCTTGACTTGGGGACCGGCCCACCAATCGATTTGTTGTTGTGATGTTGTTGCCCCACCGTGCAAAGTCACAATGCACGGATAGCTGGCATGCGGGTCATACTCAGGGGGTAATTGAACGCAGTAATTTACATCGGCCTCGTCTTGCAGTCCTGGGACAGAGAGTTCGTAAAAACCCGGCGCCCCCTGCAGCGGCGTGTGGACGTTAGGCTTCATGTGTGCAATTAAAGCCGCTAGCAGCTTTGGTGTGGCACTATCCTGCGCTTGTATCTTGGATAGCAGATCGTCGCGTTTCAATTTCACGCTTTCCTGCAAATACGTTTCAATTAAATTCCGCAGATCCATGGTCGCCAATGCCACTTGCAGATTTTCAGAAGCATCTCCAGCGCCAAGCAACCAACCGGAAATGGCCAAAGCCAGTTTGCTATCGGATGGCGAACTGTTTTGTGGGTCGTCAGCAAATCGCCGGTAGGTAGCCATGCGATCCAACGTGTTGGGCGATAATTCCTCGCTGATTTCTCTAACGATTGGATCCATGCGTGCTCGCAATGCACTATCGGGCAGCTGGGCTATCAGATCGGTTAATTGCTTGGTGATGGTTTGGACATGTTCGTTTTGCTCTGTGGACTCCTCAAGTTTCGATTTCACTTGCTGCAAGATTTGCCCTTCAACACCCTCAGAGGGAAAACGGTTGAGTAAGTTGAAGGCAAATTGATACTGACCAGCCTGCTGGCGAATATCGATCTCCTGCAGCGCCTGTTTGGCGCCTAACTGCTGGATATCGTGTGCCACTTCTTTTAAGTTATCGCGCTCTGGAAATTGCTTGAGTACCTCGTTCAATTCCGCTTCGGCTTCCTTGTAACGCTCGGCTTGCAGATACAGGCGAACAACTTTCAACCGGTCGTCAACTTTTTTCGGATCAATGTGGCGACCGATGATTTTCGACAACGTTTCTTGCGGAATCGAACTCGTCGCAATCCGCATGTCCCAAATGTAAGAGGGCGGATGCGTCACCTGCAAACCTTCTACGCTGCACCATAGTGGCGTAATTTTGGTAATCCCTTGTACGACGTCGACTCGGCCGGTCGGGCCGCCCGTCATAGAAAACGTTCGTCGCCCAAATCCGTCATCGTCCCATTTTGTAATCTGAATGATATTACCCACCCCGCTAATGCGTTGGCCCGCCGTAGCAACAGCTTGTGGTATGTCGATTTCCTCGAAGTGTTGCCCGGCCGGAGTTGCCTCCGGATGCTGAATAAACTTTTCCGGTATGTATGTGCGGCATAGGTCGTTGTCGATCACGTCTACGAGCTTCGTGGTAGGCATCGAGGCCTGGCCAATTCCCGGATTGGCAATCATCGTATTCAGACGCGAGAAGCGACCTTCAAGCACCCTACCATCTTGAAGCGTGAATTTATCGGCCCGCGCCTCCGCGCTCCAAAGGAAAATTGCAATCGTCGCTACCGTAGAGAGCAGTTCCAGCCACCGCGCTAAAAAGAAACGAGTTGATTGTCCTCGATGGGGACTATGAACCGCGACATGCCCACGAGCATCGATAAATCCACCGTCCTTGTGCATACCTGCCTCTTCCGAAGTCAGCTAACATTACTGAAACTGGCGCAAACTTCGATCCCGTACTTCTATTCTGACAGCGTAACACTGGCCGTGCAACGAATCGGATAATTGACTTTCGCCGGGGAAAGCCGCACAATCGCACTCACTAGCTTAGAGTCCACCTTAGATTTCATTCGCACGGAGGGGAACCAACTATGATTTCGCAGCGTGCGGTCGTCTGGCTAATTGTCGGCGCGTTGGGCTTGCCAATCGCTATGTGTCTGCTGTTTGCCCTGGTGAAGCTGCTGGAAGCCATGCAAGATCAAGCAGGCGCCGACGTACTAAGTCGCGTGAACTTGGCGCTCTTTGCCGCGTGGGCCATTAACCTGGTGGCGTTGCTAATTGTTGCGGCGATCAACTCGCTAAACCATCCGCCGCCAGGCTCAAATAATCTCGAATGATCCAGGGCACCGCGTCCACCGGTGGCACTTCGATGTCGGCGCTCGCGTGGCTGTCTGCGTTGATTAAAACTGTTGGCCGTACTGGACCCACGATTCCCAGTAGTTCATCTGATCGTTCCCAAGCCGGCCCATCGGAATGATGCTATTCAAGTTACGGTATCCG